>JAFQVS010000004.1 GCA_017407905.1 Bacteroidaceae bacterium
AAAAAAAGTAAGCAAAAAAACCTGCACCTAAAGAAATTGTCGCGGGGCCTCCTTTGCTCGTGAGGCAACAGTGCGCTCACTCGGTCGGAGGCCCAGCTTGTCATTTCGGTTTACGATTGTTTTAAGGGTGCTGCGGAATTATAATCGACAATGCTTGCAGCAATTAGTCGCGCGAAAGTGCAGGCGCAGCTTGCAGCGCGCGGGATGCGAATGGCAAGCGTTGTCAACGCCCGGCGGTTAAACATACCTCGCACTTTTTCCTTAAAACAATCGAACCTACATTGAATTTCTTTTTTATGGTGCAATAAATTAAAAGTAACCTTTTGTACGTATTATATGCAGCTGTTCTTGAAAATTAGAAATAACAAATTTATTCTTGTTCACAGTAAATTTCTACTGAGCCATTATTTCGGCGCAGCGAGCCACGCTCGGGCCTTTTCCCTATTAAAATAGAGCAGAAAAGTATCGGGATTCTTCACCGTTACCACCGTTGTAAAGAGCTCGGGATGATTGCGCACGCAGGGGTAGAGATATTTAAATGTTGCGTCCATCCCAAGCTGGTCGAGCACAACATATTTCACCCCCTTATCCACAAGGTCGGCAATGAGTTTGGCCTCATCCTCGGTCTCAAGAAAGTAGCAGGCCTTCACCCCCGAATAGAGATAAAAAAGCTCGGGCTTACGCGTGGCGACAATCGCGTAACGGTCAACCTCGGCTACTCGCCGTCCCGCTTCTCTGAAATTATAGAATTTCGACGGCAGAGGAATGCGCCCATAGGCATACAGTCCCCATATTGTGTGCTTTGTGATGGTGTCATACTGCAAAAACATCGGCACAAAGAGCAGCGTCAGTGTCCACACGGGAAACTCCTTTTTGAAGCGCCCCGACACAATCGTCCCCAACGACCACAGCCCCACAAAGAGAGCCGCCGTCAGCAACGGCAGAATAATTACAAGATAGCGGTAACGGCTGGGAGCATCGAGCCCCGCGATTATAAAAATTGTAACGCCGAACATCACAAGCAGCAGCGCGCCCAGCCCCCGTATTTTGCAGAAACCATATATTATCAGCGACAGCAGCAGAAGCGCCCCGACAGCAGCCCCCAACGATAGTCCCTCGTCGTACGCTACATCAAAAAAAGGAATAACACTCTCGGGCACCGCCTTTAGAAGCAGCATCTGCACATTACCGAAGAATCCCGAAAAATCAATCTGCGACACGTAGCGCGACTGTCCCAGCCCCAAAAGCGCGTTGCGCACCACCCACGGCAGACAGCCCAACAAAAATGCTGCGCCCACCGCCGCCGACGCCCTCCACCGACGCTCGACGAGCATTGCCGCCACCACAGCCACCACAAGCGCCACAGCCTGCGTGCGTATGTGATAAGTAAAGACAAGCACCACTAAAAAAAGATAAAAACGCTTCGAGCGCCACAAAGCATCCTCGTCGCGCGGCAGACGCACGTAGAGCCACAAGGCCAACATAATAAAGAAGATACACGATGCCTCGCTCATCATAATGGTCGAAAATTCCAGAATGTGAGGCGTAACAAGCACCGCCGCCCCGACAAGGAAAGCAAGCCCCCGCTTAAATCCCCTCTCGACAAGAAGCAGAAACAGCAGCACAACCCCACCGAACAAAAAAGCCAGATTCAGAATCTTCTGCGCCACGATACTGTCGGTGAGCATACGCAGCGGGGTCATAAGAATCGGATAGCCCGGCGGAAAATTATTCGTCGGCCGACCGAACATATCGGCGTATCCGCGTCCCTCGGCCAGCGACGTTGCATTTGCAAAATAGTAACAATTATCGCCGTTAAAATCGGCCTTAGGGTTAAACACAAAGAGAAACACCACCACAGCCATCACAAGCAGGGCAGCCACCCACGGTAAATTACTTAATCGTCTCTTGCAGTCCATTCATTAAAAAGTGCTACACACAACCTTTGTCGTTCAACAAGAAGGGTGAGCCCAAGAAAATGGCACACCCCTCCTTCATTTTTTCCCCGAGTAAATATTACTCTTTATTATGCTCGGCCTCAATCTCCTCGGGCGACATTGGCTTATATTTACCCAATCGACGGGCACCACCCTCAAAGACAAGATAATCCTCCTCGTTGCGTATTCCGCCGAAATTACGCCAAGCATCCAATTTATCGTAGCAAATAAAGTCGGTAAACTGCTTCTCGGCACGCCATTTATCCATAAGGTCGGGGATAAAATATATTCCCGGCTCGACGGTAAACACAAAGCCCGGCTCAAGAGCGCGTGCAAGGCGCAGAGACTTCCAGCCAAAGAGAGTACTCTTCGAGCGTCCCTCCTCGTATCCAACGTAAACCTCGCCCAGATTCTCCATATCGTGCACGTCGAGGCCCATCATATGACCCAGACCGTGAGGCATAAACATACAAGCGGCACCGGCCACGGCAGCCTCGGCGGGGTCGCCCTTCATCAGTCCGAGGTCAACCATACCCTTTGCAATCTCGGTGAGGACGATGCGATGAACCTCGCGATACTCCACTCCCGGACGCAGCGCTGCAAGCGCCGCAAGATGTCCGCGACGCAGAATATTGCACACCTCGCGCTGCTGCGTGGTGAAGCTGCGGCCCACAGGCATTGTCGTAGTAAGGTCGCCCGCATAGTGCATAGCATTCTCGCAGCCCGAGTCGAGCAGGAACATCTGTCCATCCCTCAGCGGGGTGGTGCCGTAGGCGTGATTGTGCAGCGTCTGTCCGTTCACCGTTGCGATAATGGGGAACGAGAGGCCAAAATTATGCTTTGCAGCCTCGGCCTGAACAACCGCCGCAATCTGAGCCTCGGTAACGCCGGGACGCACCGCACGCATCGCAGCACAGTGCATATCAACCGATACGTTCACAGCCTCCTCAATCTGAGCAATCTCCTCGTCGCTCTTGTAGTTACGCTGCGCAATTACCGCCTTTACGAATTTCATCGACACGGCCGCATCCTGCGCCGCGGGGTGAATGCCCAGGAGCTCTTGCAACCACACGCGATGCTCGCCGCGGTAGGGAGGCAGAAAATGTATCGTCCGGCCCTTCTCCTGCGCAGCCTTCAGATAAGCAGCAAGCTGCGCCATAGGACGGGTGAGCGTAATTCCCACACTCTCGCTCTTCTCCTTGATGGTGGGCTGCACTCCCGTCCACACAATATCGTCAATTGTAAGCTCGTCGCCGAAGATAATCTCCTTATCCTCGTCAATATCTATAATGGCCGCAAGGCCCGCATAGTCCGATGCAAAATAGTACAGGAACGTAGAATCCTGACGAAAATGGTAGATATTATCGGCATAATTCATACCAAGCTCGGTGTTACCCAAGAAGAGCAACAGTCCGCTGCCCACGCTCTCCTTGAGCACTCGGCGGCGATTGATATAAGTCTCTTTTGCAAACATAATTGTATCTTTTAAAGGTTAGTTTCTAAAAATATTCACATAAGCCGGCAGGCTGTTTCGGCCGTTTTTTATCTTTTTACAATAGCGCGCAGCACGAACCACAGATGATGCGCCACCGTCGATAGCACGCCATAGTGCCTGCACATTATGCCGAAGCGCTCCATAAGCGATGCTCTGTGATTCTGCAAAGATAATCCATTTTGCAAATAATCAACCACAGTGCAGCCCACATTTACAATATTTTGTGAGCGCTTCATCACTTTTATGCACCAATCGACGTCGGCCGAGAGGCGATATTTAAGGTCGTACAGCGGTACAATGTCGCGCCGCGCATAAAAAGCCTGATGACACACAAGCATCCCCTGCTTGAAGCTCGTCCACTCCAATTTCTCGGGTGCCTGCAAGCGTCGCATACGCACGAAGCGACGGTTCTCGTCAACCTCGGCAGTCTCGCCATAGAGAATATCGGGCAGCGGGCCCTCGCCCACAGCCGCGGCAATCCTCTCCATTGTGTCGGGCGAGTGAAAAGCGTCGCCCGCATTCAGAAAGCACAGATAATCGCCCGTGGCCAGCCCGATGCCCTTGTTCATTGCATCGTACAGCCCATTGTCGCGTTCCGAGACAATGTGCGCAAACTCAATACCCGAGGCCTCGGCCTTAGCCACAGTATCGTCCCGCGAGCCTCCGTCAATGAGCAGATACTCCCAATTCTTATAGCTCTGCGCAGCGACGCTCGCCAGCGTCGGCCCAATCACAGCCGACGCATTATAGGTTACCGTAATTATCGAGAATTTAGGCCTCACTCTTTTTTCTCTTTTGATAAATAATAGCCCCAACGAGAAGCACAATCACAACACCCACAAGGATAGAGCCGTAGAGCGACCATCGTCCCGTCTCTATCATCAGCTCATCGACGCAGCGAAACTCTATCGTGTGCTTTCCCGCGGGCAGAGGCAGCGCACGCAGAATGTAGTTGGCACGCACGGGCTGCACCTCTTTTCCGTCGATAAAGGCCTTCCACGTCTTATAATAGACCTCGGAGAATACTGCCATCTGAGCATTGGGCGAGTAACTCTCGTACATTATATTACCCGGATTTTTATACTCGGTCATACGAATATAAGCCGTGCTATCGACCACATTATCGTAGCCCGTGGCATCGCCCACAACCGCCTGCCACTCTTTATCGACAAAGGCCTGTTGGTGGGGGTTAAAATCGGCAATTGAGGCAATCTCGGCATCGGGACCATCCACCCACTCAATCTTATCGACCAACCAGCAGTTGCCCAGCGCATCGGGGTTACGGTGTACGACCGGGGCCTCCTCGGTGGGCACGATAATGTAACGCACGTTAAGCATATTTATGACATTCATATTCAGATTGCCCGAGAAATAACGGTCTATAATATCCTGATAGCGGCGCAGCTTGGCAGGACTGTATCCGCCCACCGACTTATGGAAATAAGAGGTATAAGACTCGTTGAAAGTACTCGACGCAAGATTAAGCACGCGATAGTTGGGGTCTTTATCCTGCAAAATCTGACGGTCGGCAGCAGTGGGGCGAATCTCGGTACTCTGCCTTTTGGGCATAAAATCGTCGTATGCAAGGAAGCGCTTATCCACCGGCCAAAGGTCGATGAGCATCAGCACGCCCAGAATCATTGCGGCATATTGCGACTTAAAGCCCACGCGCAGATAGACAAGCAGCAGGGCCGCGGCAGCCACTATAAGAGCCAGCGAGCGCCACGCGTCAGAGACCAGCATCGCCTCGCGGTCTTTCACAAGCGCATCCACAATGATGGGAGCCATCCGAGCATCGCTCGCCCCCTCGAAACTGAAGAAATCACCCGCAAACAGAGCAAGCACAAGGCAGGCAGCACCCGTAACGCCCGCCGCGATAAAGAGCGCACGCTTAATACGGGCAAGCTCGTCGCCATTATTCTCGCGACGCGCCACGATAATCCTGCGCACCGCCAAAATACCCAGCGCCACCATCGTTACCGAGGCAATCACAAGCGCCATCGACGGCGCGCGGAATTTACTGTACAGTGGCAGATTATAGAATAGAAACTCGTTGACCTCCAAGAAATTCTTACCCCACGACATTACAAACGACAAGAGCGTAGCAGCAAGCAGCCACCACTTTTCGCGTCCCTTAACCACAAAAAGTCCCAGCACAAACAAGAAGCAGACAACAGCGCCCACATACACCGGTCCCGAGGTAAAAGGCTGGTCGCCCCAATAGGTGGGAGCCGCCTCACAAATTTGTCGCGCCTGCGCCGCGTCCAATCGGGGAGCGAGGCTTCTGTAAAGCTCCGAGTCGCTGCCCAGCGCATAGTTCGAGCTTGCGCCGTAGAGGTTGGGCACAAGCAGTGTAAACGTCTCGCCCACCCCGTAGCTCCACTGATAAGCATAGTCAATATCGAGGCCCGAGCTCTGCTTCTGCTCCGTTTGCTTAAGCACGGCACCGCCGCGCATCGAGTCCTTTGCATAATCGGCCGAGGGCACCAACTGTCCCAGCGCCGGAAGCACAGCCAGCACAGCCACCGCAAGAAGCACAGCCGTAGCCTTAAGATAAGGCTTCAGCGCCCTCTCCTTTATGGCATAAACAAGATATACAAGCGCAAGAATAATGAGCACAAGCAGCAGATAATAACTAATCTGCTGATGACTCCAATAGATATTCAGTCCCGAGAAGATAAGCGTCAGCAGCGCACCGCGCAGCAGCTGCCCCCTGTAACAGAGTACGACACCGCCTATAATCGGAGCCATCGTAGCCATCACAAGGCTCTTGCTCATATGTCCCGCCTCAATGATAATAAAATTATACGAGCACAGCGTATAGGCAATAGAGCCCGCCACGCTGAGCCACGAGCGGCACCCCATCGACAGCAAAAAGATATAAAAGCAGACGAAAGTAAGGAATATTGCACCAATGTGTCGGCGCGAGGCACCGAAGATTCCAAGCGTCAGCACCTTATCGGCCGCCTCGAAAATATTCACAGGCTGCGGCGAAAAAGTATAATTCGACGGCATTCCCGAGAACATCGCATTCGACCAATAAGCATAGTCGCCCGTAGCCTCGTGATAATCCCTTGCATCCTTACCCCATCCCTGCGAGCTTATCGCATCGCCCTGCATAAGGTCTTTTCCTTGCAGCACCGGCCCAAAATAGACCAGCGTCAGCACAAGAAAGATGAGTACTGCCATCAGATGCGGCAGCCAATTTTTCTTCTCAATGATTTTCATTTTTTATCCTTTTTATCAATTATTTCCTTTATGTGATTATACAGATTCTGCTCGTATCGTTGCAGTGTGTAGCCCTCGCGCACCTTTTTGTGAGCAGCCCACGCGCGACGCGACAGCTCCTCGGGGCTCAGCGAGCCAACGTCCAGCAGTGCCCTCTCAAAATCCTCGTAAACAACCCTCGGCACCTCGACCCCCACGTCCGATAGGTCGAGTGCCGTCCCGCTGCTATATACGGGCAGCAGCGCACCGTTGCCCAGCACATTCAGCACAGCCACCGCACCACTCTCGCTCACCGAGGGGTTAAGCAGGATGGCACACTCGTCCAGCAGCGCCGCAAAAGAGGGCGACTCAATATCTACAAAGCCGTGCACTCTAATATTCCGTGCCTCATCGACAATTGGCTTATAGTATCGCCAAAAATCCCTCTCCGAGCTACTGCCCCCGCAAATGTGAAGCGTATAATCGGGGTGCTTGGCGGCAAAATCAATGGCAATATCGAGCCCCTTGTGCAAAAGTCCCATAGAGCCGAACCACAAGATACTCTTAGCACAGCGCTCAAAATCCTTCTTTTCATCGGGCTCGGCCACCGCAAAATAGAACGCCGGCAGACAGCGGTAACGCTCGGGCCGCGCATCGTCGGCCAAGAAAGGCTCCAAAATAGCCCTGTCGCCCAAACATATTACAGCGTCGGCAAAATGCGCCTCGTAGTAGTTCATTCCACCGCCGGGGACGTAACGGTTCGAGCCCAGCAGCCACAATCCGTGCCGCTCGTGAAACGAGCGGTTGCGCCGCGCCGTAGCCTCGAAATTATAGCTCATCTGCGCCCCCACCGAGTAAAAAATCCTAAGCGGCTCCCTGCCCCTGCGGGGGGCAAAAGAGCCAAAAAAAGCATTGCCGTTAATGCCGTAGATAATATCGTAGGGTGCATAGTCGAGCCCCTCGTTGGCCCTCGACGTACAATCGACGCTGTATCCCAGAGCATCGAAACAGCGTGCAGCCACAAGGCACTCGGTAAGATTCGAGTGATATTTAGGCAGCCTCTCCGACGCAAAAGCCTCGGGCAGATGGCACAGCAGCACACGCCTTGTGCGCCCACGCTTAAAGACATCCTTCAGCAGCTTCTCGTCCGAGAAGAGACGTTGCACCCACCCCACAATGGCGGCGGCTGCGCGTCGCTTGGCAATGGGCCACAATCGCGATATTTGAGAAGGGCTTATTTTCATCGGTCAAATGGTCTTTTTTTATATTTTTCTGTAAACATCGCAAGTGGCCCCGACCATACGTTCGAGCGAAAATTCGCGAACACGCTCAAGGCCCTTCGTCCGCAGCTCGTCGCGCAGAGTGGCGCTTGTAATAATCTCGCGCAGAGCATCCTGCATCGAGCCCGCGTCATTGGGATTAAAATAGACGGCCGCATCGCCCGCAACCTCGGGGAAGCAGCTTGCGTCGCTCAGACACACGGGGCAACCGTTAGAGAATGCCTCAAGGATGGGAATCCCGAAGCCCTCGTAGTGCGACGGAAAGACAAAGCACAGCGCATAGCGATAGAGCGAGGCCATCTGCTCGTCGTTGGCCGAGATGTGAATCAAGCGGTCGGCCACATTCCATTTTTGGAAAAATTTAACCTCCGAGGGGCTGAACGCATTGCCCGTGCACACAATCCTCAGTGTAGGGTCGGCCATAAGCAGCGGCCGCACCGCCGAGAGCCACGAAAAGAAATTCTTATACCCCTTGCGCTCGCCCACATAAAGAATGTAACGGTCGAACAGCTGTTCGGACGCCTGCGCAACGGGACGGTAGCCGTGGTGCACGACACTTATCTTCGAGGGGTCGGTGCCCAGAAGCTCGATAATATCGCGCTTGGTATTTTCGCTCACCGCGATAATGTGGTCGGCCTCGGCAATCAGACGCTTCTTGTGCGGTATTGTGCGGTCGTATATCAGCACGTCCTGCGGATAGCGCTCAAAAGTCATATCGTGTATTGTCAGCACAAAAGGCTTCCGGCGACGCTTGAGCGCACTCAGGAAATAGGGATTATAGTATGTGGGGTGGAAAATATCATACTCGCACATACGCACCGCATTCCACGCGTAGGTCATATTGGCCAGCTGATAGATGCGTCGGCGCAGGCGGTAGCTTTTAGGAAAATTCAGAGTAGGATATTTACGTCCGTATGTAACCGTAACATAATGATTCTCGCAGAATTTCATTGGCATCGAGGCGCGAAACTCATCGGCGGGGAGGTTGTACATAAGGTCGGCAAAATAGCGCGTAACCCCTCCGAACCGCTGGAACGTAAACATCTGATTATCGTAAAGAATCTTTTTCATAGTAATATTACTCTTTGAGTTTCTTATGGGCAACATACTCCATTGCCTCGTACAACTCACTGTTGCGCACAATCATAAGTGTCGCAATATAAAGCACTGCCGCCACCGCCACACGCGCCGTGAGCAGCAGATAGATATTCTCTATTGACGCCGTCAGATAGCCCGTTACAATCATCACCGCCCCCGCAAGAATGGCATACGGGAACATATCACGCACGAACATCGACAGCGTGAGGCCCACCTCGACCCCCGCATAGTGCCGCCACACAAACAGCCACACAAAATTAAAAAGCACGTATGCGAACATCATTGCGTGTATGCCCCACGGAGCCATTGCCACAAGCAGCAGAAGCACAATAATACCCTGCACCACAGTACCCCACATAAACACCTCCGACCGCCCACGGCTTATGAGCAGATTGGTGAACATCGACTGCACGGGCATAAAAGCGCCCCACAGGGCAAGCACGCGCAGCATATAAGCACTCTCAATCCATTTGTCGGTTATTGCAATCACAATTATCTGCGGGGCCACAAGCGACAGCCCGAAGAGCAGCGGGAACGACACAAAGGCCGTGAAGCGCAGCATCTTACGGAACACACGCAACTGCCTCCCACCATCGTCGGCCACCTTTGCAAGCACCGGCTGCGCGACGTTGTTCACCATTCCATTCACAATCTCGCTGCCCATACACATCCACTCGGCCGCCTTAGTATAGTTTCCCACATCCACACGCGTGTAGTGTCTGTTCCCGCCGAGGATAAAGGAAAAAATGTTCCAATTTACACGCAAGAAGATATTTGTGATTAGCAGCCGATAGCTGAATGCAAACAGATAGCCGAGAGGAGCAAAATTAACCCTGAGGCTCGGACGCCACGGAGTGAACCACCAGCACACCACGCTTCGCACAAACACATACATAATGCTCTGCGTGGCAATGCCCCAGAACGAATAGCCAGCGGCGGCAAACGCAATGCCCACAATGCCCGATACGATAATTGAGAGCATCTGCGCAATTGAGCGCTCCTTAACTTTTAACTCGCGGAACAGATAGGCCGACGGTGCAATGCCAAAAGCGGCAACCACAAAGCCCAAAAAGAGATAGCGCGAGAGCCACAACAGCGACGGCTCGTCGAAAAAATCGACTATAAGCGGAGCGGCAAAGAACAGCCCCACGTACATAAGTAGCGACACAAGCACATTGAACCAAAAGACCGCATTATAGTCGTCGTGCGTAACCCTCTTGCGATTGGCAAGCGCCGCCACAAAGCCACTGTCCTGCAACGAGCCCGCAATGGCCGAAAAGATAGCAAGCATCCCAATGGGCCCATAGTCGTCGGGCCCGAGGATGCGTGCCAAAAAAATTCCGATAAAAAGGTTCAGCAGCTGGCAGATGGCATTACTCATTCCGCCCCAAAGGAATCCTTTGGCGACGGCACTCTTCAGATTACCCCCTGCGCTGCTCATAATTTATTTTTTTTGAGGGACGATTATTTTATCTCGCTTCCGGGCTTTGCCTTAGGCTCGACGGTAAGCAGAGAGAGCCTGCCCTCGTTGTCCTCGGCGCTCAGAATCATTCCCTCGCTGACGATGCCTCGCATTGTGCGCGGCGGCAGATTGGCGATGAAGCACACCTGTTTGCCCACAAGTTCCTCGGGCTTAAAGTGCTTGGCAATGCCCGAGAGTATTGTGCGCGTCTCAAGGCCATCGTCAATCTTGAATTGCAGCAGCTTATCGGCCTTAGGAACCTTTGTGCATTCGAGCACGGTGCCCACGCGCATATCCAATTTCAGAAAATCGTCGAATGTGCAGTCGGGGCGCACAGGATTGGCCTTATAGTTGGCCGCCTCATTCTCTTTCTTGATGCGTGCAAGGCGGTCGAGCTGCGCTTGGATGGCATCGTCCTCAATCTTCTCGAACAGAAGGCCCACCTCGCCCAGCTCGTGTCCCTCGGGCAGAAGGTCGGTGCGTCCCAGATTCTCCCATTTAAACTCCTCGTATGCGAGCATACTGCGCAGTTTCTTGCTGCTGAAGGGCAGGAACGGCTCGAACGCTATTGAAAGGTTGGCCACCAACTGAAGCGAAATATTCAAAATTGTGGCCACGCGCGAAAGGTCGCTCTTGGCCAGCTTCCACGGCTCGGTCTCGGCAAGATAGCGATTGCCGATGCGTGCAAGGTTCATCGCCTCTTTCTGTGCCTCGCGGAATTTGAATTGGTCGAGCAGCTTCTCGACCTCACTTTTCACATTCACAAACTCCTCGATAATGGCCTTATCGTAGTCGGTAACGGCGCCGCAGGCAGGCACTTTTCCGTCGAAATATTTCTTTGTGAGCACAAGCGCGCGATTCACAAAATTGCCATATACGGCTACAAGCTCGTTGTTGTTGCGCGCCTGAAAATCGCGCCACGTGAAATTATTGTCCTTTGTCTCGGGAGCATTTGCGGTGAGCACGTAGCGCAGCACATCCTGCTTGCCGGGAAAATCGACAAGATACTCGTTGAGCCACACAGCCCAATTGCGCGAGGTTGATATTTTATCATCCTCAAGATTCAGAAACTCGTTGCTGGGAACATTGTCGGGCAGCACATAATCGCCGTGAGCCTTCAGCATCGAGGGGAACACAATGCAGTGGAACACAATATTATCCTTTCCGATAAAGTGCACAAGGCGTGTATCCTCGCTCTTCCACCACTGCTCCCACGTATCGGGCAGCAGCTCTTTTGTGTTGCTTATGTAGCCTATTGGAGCATCGAACCACACATACAGCACCTTACCCTCGGCACCCTCAACGGGCACGGGTATTCCCCAGCTGAGGTCGCGTGTTACGGCACGCTCGCGCAGCCCCGAGTCGAGCCAGCTTTTACACTGTCCATAGACGTTGCTGCGCCACTCTTTATGCTCGCCCAGAATCCACTCTTCGAGCCACGGCTGATACTTATCGAGCGGCAGATACCAATGGGTTGTCTTACGCTTCACAAGAGGGTTGCCCGAGTCGGCATTATAGGGGTTTATCAGCTCGTCGGGCGAGAGTGTTGCGCCGCACTTTTCGCATTGGTCGCCGTATGCGTCGGCAGCGTGGCAGCGGGGGCATTCGCCGCGTATGTTACGGTCGGTGAGAAACTGCTGCTCGCCCTCGTCGTAATACTGCTCGCTCTCCATCTGCACAAATTTTCCCTCGTCGTACAGCTTGCGGAAAAAGTCGGACGCCAGCTGCTTGTGCGTCTCGGATGTTGTGCGCGAATATACGTCGAACGAAATTCCGAATCCCTCGAACGACTCCTTTATTATATTATGATAGCGATCGACAACATCTTGCGGGGTTATTCCCTCTTTCTTGGCGCGGATTGTAACGGGCACGCCGTGCTCGTCGCTACCGCCGATGAAAAGCACATCCTCGCCTTTGAGACGCAGATAACGCACATAAATATCGGCCGGCACATACACTCCTGCAAGGTGGCCAATGTGCACGGGGCCGTTGGCATACGGCAGCGCCGATGTTACCAAAGTTCTTTTAAATTTCTTCTCCATAGGACTATTTTGTTTACATTTTACTCACACAAAAAGTTGCAACGGGCCGAGGCGCAAAAGAGCCCCTGTTGCCACATTCAATCTGCGAAGATAGTGAATTTTTAAATAAAATGGCTCATTATAAAAGACTTATTGCATAATTAGCATTTTCATAGGAAGATATTCTCGGCATTAACTTATTGATTTTTAGAAAATAAGTATTTACAAAGTGAGAACCGACACTCTGTTGGCGGGCGAGGGTTAACAGGCGCCACCGCGCGCAGCACCGACAATTTCCGATGGCACGAAAGCCCACTTTTGTAATATAACAAACCCCGCCGGAGCGTATTCCTGCGGGGTCTGTTATTTCCGCTCCTCTTTCGACAAAGAGGAGCTGGCGCGTAGCGGCTGAGGATTTCGATTGTGTTTATAAATAATGTTATTTGCGGTTATTTTAACTCCACACCCTCTCGGGAGCTCCTCTTTATTACAAAAAAGAGGAGCGGTATTTTGGGTGTAAATTGTTGGGAGTATTATTACTGCTCCTCTTTCAACAAAGAGGAGCCGGCGCGTAGCGGCTGAGGAGTTCGATTGTGTTTATAAATAACGTGAGTTCGATATAAGAATTTTGATTTTTATCAAAATTAACTCGTTGAAAATTAGGAGAATAGCGATAATTGTTGTAACTTTAGGTGTCCAATCAAAAGATTTACAACTC
>JAFQVS010000061.1 GCA_017407905.1 Bacteroidaceae bacterium
TGCGGACCGCCCTCACTTAGTCGCTTGTAAACAAGCGTCTAAGTAGCGGTTAAACATACCTCGCACTTTTTCCTTAAAACAATCGAACCTACATTGAATTTCTTTTTTATGGTGCAATATTTAATTTAAAGTTACCTTTTGTGCGTATTATATGCAACTGTTCTTGAAAATTAGAAATAGATTATTGATTCTTACCCACAGTAAATTTCTACTGAGCTGTTATTTAAGCTCGAATTTTACATTTACGTGTACCGTATAGGTTATTTTCCCGATGGAGATTGCTTCGTTGAGCGCTTCGGCACTAAGGCTGTTGTCGGCGCTCTCTTCCACTGCGGTGCTGCGGCTCTTGTACATACGCGGTTGCGGCGAATTGCTTGTGTTCCACGAGCTTATGCGTATGGCCTTGCCGATAGTCTGCTCGACGGCAGCTGCGTATGCGGCAGCCTGTGTACGCGCTTTTTGCATTGCCTCGACGCCCAATTCGGTTATAAGCTCCTCGCTCTTTGTGAATTTTGTGCGCGCAAGGGAGATGTTGGTGATGCTGCGCTCCTCTAATTCGTTGATAATCTTCTGCATAGTGGATGCGTCGCTCAGTTTCAGCATATAGCTTGCCTCGCTGCGCGGGGTGGGGCGCCTTGTAAAAGTCTTGTAGTCGATGCTGCTGCCCATAAAATCGAGTGTAAGGGCCTCGGAAACATCTATCTTGTTGGCTTTCAGCACAGAAATCATCGCCTCCTGAAGCTGCTGAAGCGTCTTTTTGCCTTTGTAGTCGCTCTCCTTTATTATTATGGACAGATAAAGCTCGTCGGGGGTTACCTCGCGCTTCGCCTCGGCCTGCATATCAATTGAGGGGGGCTCGCTCTGCGCAATTGCGGCAAGGGGGATTAAGAGTGCGAGCAGCGTCGCAAAGAGCGCCTTTTTAATGGTTGAGATTTTTTGTTTCATAATCTTTTTTTTTTTGCCTTTTCTATGGGGCGGTTTATTTTGCTTGCAATATAGGATAACTTTTCCGACTATAAAGAATTTCGGCCTTGCTTTTTAATAAATTTTACCCCTCGGGCGCTTTTTTTCTGAAATTTTAAGAAGTTGCGCTCTCGGCTCTTCTGCCCCTTTTTAGATGGGTTTTTAAACAATTTATCCGCCTTATCTGTTTTAAGCCTTGTAAACATTAAATTTCAAAGAATTATGAAAAGAATCTTTAATGCAGCCGTTGTTGCGCTGTTTTTGTTGCAATTTGCGCTGCCCGCCGCTGCGCAGCGTTGGGCGCGTGTCTATGATTCGCCGGTTACGGTCTATAATTTCACAGAGACTGTAAACACCGCCCCCGAGGTTATAAATATCTTTTATAATACTCAGGGTGAATATTTTCACGACCCTCTTGCACCGCGATTCATTCTGACCGACCGCGAGGGAAAGTGGGGCCTCGGCATTGGTGGTTATCTGATGGCGCGTGCCGAGTTTGACTTTGACAAGATTGTCGATAATGTCGATTTTATGCCCTCGCAGATACAGCGCGGCGACGGCCCGTCGAGCCAATATCAAATGGATATTACAACCTCGACGCTTTTCCTTAAATTGGTGGGACACAGCCGCCTGCTGGGCGATTTTCAGATTTATACCTCGGGCGATTGGCGCGGCAACGGCAAGAACTTCCGCCTGCTGAACGCTTATATGCGCACAAAGCATATTACTTTGGGATATACCACGGGAGGATTTATGGACCTTGCTGCCTATCCTGCCACGGTCGATAATGCGGGGCCCTGTGGAATGACCTTTTATCGCACCACACAGCTTGCTCTCGATTTCGAGCTCTTCAGGGGAATGACGATGGGCATTGGCATCGAGACGCCCAATCTGTCTGCCACCGTCGATGAATATACGAGTGTGGGTGCGCAGAGTTTCCCCAATATTCCTCTCTATTTTAAATATAGATTGTACGAGGGCGCGCACGTGCGTCTGGGCGGTATCTTGCGCGATGCTTCCTATCGTAATCTTGCGAGCAACAGTAAGCGTCAGAAAATGGCGTGGGGTGCTCAGGCCAGCACACTGCTGACGCTGGGTAAATTGCACGTCAGCGGACAGTATTCCATTGGCGAGGGCATAGGGTCGCTTGTGAACGACGTCTCGAATATTGGGGTCGATTTAGTGCCCGTGCCCGATTATGACGGGCAGATGATGCTGTTGCTCACCGATGCGTGGTTCGCTGCGGCGCAGTATAATTTTTCGAGCCGTCTATTTGCCTCGGCTACGTACAGTCAGACGAATTTGCGCTCGCGGCGAGGGTTGGCCGATGCTCGCCCCGATATGTACAAGCGCGGGCAGTATCTTGCGGTGAATATGTTTGCGATGGTGAGCGAGAATATGCAGCTGGGCGTGGAGTATCTGCACGGTTGGCGCCTCGACTTTGACGAGCATACTTATAATGCCAACCGCATAAACCTATCGGCAAGATATAATTTCTGATTGTCATTGATTGTGAATTGTGAGGGGCCCGTCAGAATATCTCTGTATATTCTGACGGGCCCTTAAATTTGCGAATGGTTTTTAATATATTTTCTGTTAGTAAAAAAATATAAGGCAATTTATGCTCGGTATAAATATATTTTATATATTTGCTAACGGTAGAATGCGGTAGTGCGCGTCGATGCATTTTTTTTTGTGTTGCAAGTACACACTTTCTCCGCCTGAAAATTGGTTGGCAGGTACTTTTTTTATCTGCTTATACTGCGCTGAAAATGAATAAATAACACAAAATAGAACTAATTTTTAAATTATGGAAATCTCTTATCTGTTAATTGTCGCCTTTATGTTTATGCTGGCGATAATAGATTTGACGGTAGGTGTCAGTAATGACGCTGTAAACTTTTTGAGCTCGGCGGTGGGAAGCAAGGCTGCAAAATTGCGCACGGTGCTTATTGTGGCCTCAATCGGAGTGTTCGTCGGTGCTGCATTCAGCAGCGGTATGATGGATATTGCCCGCCACGGAATCTTTCAACCAGAGTATTTTTACTTCAGCGAGGTGATGTGTATCTTCCTTGCGGTGGTTATAAGCGACGTCTTTTTGCTCGACCTTTTTAACTCTTTGGGATTGCCTACGTCAACAACGGTGTCGATGGTGTTCGAGCTTCTTGGAGCAGCATTTATAATCTCTATCATAAAAATGTCCACTGATACAATGCCCGAGATTCCCGATGAGGGTATTCTTGCTCTGCTGAACACGGAGAAGGCTTTGACGATGATTATCTCAATCTTCCTCTCGGTGGCAATTGCCTTTGTTTTTGGTCTTATTGTGCAGTGGATTTCACGCCTTATCTTTACGTTCCACTTCCGTCGCAATCTTGCGGCAAAGATTGGTGTGTTCGGTGGTATTGCGGTAACGGCCATCCTCTATTTTATGCTCATCAAGGGATTGAAAGGCAGCACATTGGTTCCGGCCGACGTGAAAGAGTTTATTGAGAATAATACCTTTATGCTTATTGTTGCCTCTTTTGTGTTCTTTACAATATTTATGCAGTTGCTCCATTGGCTGAAGGTGAATGTGCTGAAGATTGTGGTTCTTATAGGAACATTCTCGTTGGCGCTGGCATTTGCGGGTAACGACCTTGTGAACTTTATCGGTGTTACGTTGGCCGGGTTGTCGTCGTTTATGGACTTTACCGATAATGCAGCCGGTGTCGCAGCCGACCAATATGTTATGACCTCCCTGACGGAGTCGGCAAAGACGCCTGTATATTTCCTTGTCGGTGCGGGTGCCATAATGGTGTTTGCGCTCTGCACAAGCAAAAAGGCCAAAAAAGTACTTCAGACTTCTATTAACCTCACAAGCCAAAAGAACGACGAGAATGATATGTTCGGTTCGTCGCCTCTGGCACGTAATATTGTACGTGTTACCACTAATATGGTAACTGCAATCTCGCGTAAGACACCCGAAAATGTGAAAGAGTGGGTCAACAAGCGCTTTACTCCGCTCGAAGAGCGCGAGGATGTGGCGTTCGACCTTGTGCGTGCATCGGTCAACCTTGTGCTTGCGGGTCTGCTCATTGCCATTGGTACATCGTTGAAACTTCCTCTCTCGACAACATACGTAACATTTATGGTTGGTATGGGTTCTTCGTTGGCCGACCGTGCGTGGGGCCGCGAGAGTGCCGTTTATCGTGTAACGGGCGTTGTGTCGGTCATTGGCGGTTGGTTCATCACTGCCGGTGCGGCGTTTATTCTTGCAGCGCTGGTTGCCACAATTATGTATTTTGGCGGCATTGTGGCTATGTTCATAATGATTGCAATTGTAATTTATCTACTCATTCAGAGCCACATAAACTACAACAAAAAGCACAGTGCCGAGAAGCAGGATACAAAGATGGAGGTTATTATGTCGTCGGAGAATCCCGAGGAGGTGTGGGAGCAGTTGAAACTGCACTCGGCCGAGACGCTCTCGAAGACTCTCTCTTTCTCGGCCGAGACATATAAGGTGCTTTTCGATGCCTTCTCGAAGGACGACCATCGTCCCTTGCGCAGCTCGCTCATTAAGATTGTCGATGAGAAGAACCTTATGAAAAAGATGCGTCGTTTCGAGACACGCGGAATGCAGCGCATCGACCAGCCTTTGGCCTTTGAGCGCAGTACGTGGTATCATCTGTGTACAAACAGTTGCCAGCAGATGCTGAACACACTGACACGTATCGGCGAGCCAATGAAAGAACACGCCGAGAATAGCTTCAGCCCTCTCTCAAAAGAGTATATTGCTGAATTTACTCCCTACTGCGCCGACGTTTATCGGGTGCTTTTGGATATTAACGACATAATTGCATCGGGTAACTATTCGGCAGCCGACGAGGTGTCCGAGCGTGCAAAGAACCTCAAACACTCGCTGGCCAATCTGCGCAAGACACAGACGATGCGTCTGCATCAGAGCCCGGGCAGCCTGCGTATGGATTTTGTCTATCTGAACCTCATACAGGAGTCGCACGAGTTGCTAAGTGAGGTGCGTAACCTCTTGCGCGGTGGACAGAAATTCTTTGCCGTGGCAAGCACAAATGCTAAGGCCATTGAATAATTTTTACTGAAATTTCTCTCCCCCGCCGTTAAAAAGTGGGGGAGTTTTATAGATAATAACCCTTTAAAAAGAACAGAATATTTATGAAACATATTGGAGCACACGTATCGGCAAGCGGAGGGGTGGAGAATGCCCCCAAAAATGCAGCCTCAATTGGAGCCGATGCTTTTGCACTCTTTACAAAGAATCAGCGTCAGTGGGTGTCGGCGCCGCTTACCGATAAGAGCATCGAGCTTTTTAAACAATATTGCGCCGAGGGCTCTTTCGACGCTCGTTACATCCTGCCACACGACAGCTATCTTATAAATCTTGGCAGCCCCGACGAGGAGGCGCAGCAAAAGTCGCGCGCGGCATTTATCGACGAGATGAGCCGCTGCCGGCAGCTGGGGCTGCAACTGCTAAATTTCCATCCGGGCAGCCACCTTAAAAAAATATCTGTCGAGGAGTGTCTCAATCGCATTGCCGACAATATAAATCTTGCCCTCAGAATGACGAGTGGTGTAACTGCTGTTATTGAAAATACTGCGGGACAGGGTAGTAATGTGGGCAACAGGCTCGAAGAGATACGTTACATCATCGACCGTGTCGAGGATAAAAGTCGTGTGGGCTTTTGCATTGATACGTGCCATTTTTACTCGGCAGGATACGATATTGTGGGCGACTACGAGGGGGCTTTTGCGCAGCTCGACAGTGTCATTGGGCTTGAATATTTGCGCGGCATTCATCTGAATGACACGAAAAAACCGTTGGGGTCGCGCGTTGACAGGCACGAGAGCATAGGCCTCGGACTATTGGGAATGGATTTTTTCACCCGTTTTATGCGCGACAGCCGATTCGACGACGTACCCATAATTCTTGAGACGCCCGACGAGAGCCGTTGGGCCGAGGAGATTGCCCTGCTGCGCAGCCTCGAAGCGTAGCCTATGGCCCTTTCCCGAGGCGATGATGCAATAATGAATAGTGAAATTTATATTTTTTTAACAAATTTGTAGATTTAAGATTATCAGGCTTTTAGCCGATTGTGTGAACGCTAATGCGTGCATATTATAGGTTTTTTCTATAATTTTTTTTTGATTATTTTAGCTCGGAAAATTGTATAAGGGTGTTTAATTCCCTGATGCAAGGAGTGTTTAATCAATAAAATTATTATGAACAAAATTTATGAGGAGCCTATCAAAAAGGCTGAGTTGCTTGTCGAAGGTGTTAAAAAAGGTGCCGATGCGCTCGAAAGAAAGGGTATAGTAATTGACGTTGAGGCTTTGTGCGCTGCGTGCCGCGAGCTCTATGATGCGGGTGCGCAGCAGGATGCCGCCGAGGCACGGTTAAAAGAGGCTCGCGAACGTGCTCACAATTGTTTGGCGCAACTAAAAGAGATTTTCAACGCTTCAAAAGCGCCCATCAAAGAGGCTTTTCCGCCCGAGTCGTGGTTATCTTTCGGGTTGACCGATAAAAAGTAACACCTTTTTTGGGTGGTCGCGGTGCTTTTTATCTGCGCACTGACGATAGCCTCTGAAAAAACAGAAACAGTTAGTCGCAATTATGCGACTAACTGTTTTTTATGCGCTACTATTTTCGCTCGACGAGCAGATAATTTTTCCAGACGGGCTTAAACTGAAATTGATCGATGCTTCCGCGGGGAACATATATCTTTGCGGGCTTTTGAGGAAGGGCCCCTCGGGCACCAATCTCGAATGCTTTGTTTGCGAGGATATTAACCTCTTTTAGTGCGGGGCACGCTCCAAAGGCAAGCTCGTCGATGCTTTTTATGCTTCGGGGAAGTGTTACCTGTGTCAGTTGCGTGCATCCGGCAAATGCTCCCTCGCTAATAGTTTCGAGATTCTTGCCGAGGTCTATTCCCCTTAGCGACGTGCATCCCTCGAATGCCCAGGCTCCAATGTGCTTAAGCGCTTCGGGTAGTGTTATCTCTTTAAGCGCATTGCAACGGTTAAAAATATCAACGGGCAGGGCTGTTATTCGTGGAGGGAGTATGACATTCTCCAAACTCTCGCATCTTATGAAAAGGGCGCTCGGCAGGCTGTCGAGCGATTGCGGAAGTTCGATGCTTTTTAGCGATAGGCAGTTGCTGAATGCCTCGCTCTCTATTCTATCGACCTTTTGGGGAAATTCTACGTCTTTAAGCGAGAAGCAGCCAAAGAATGCCCCTTGCGGGAGTACTCTTAGTTTGTCGTTCATTTTTACACTTTCGAGCAGCACGCAATTTCTGAAGCAGTATGCTCCGATGCTTGTCGTTGCCTCGGGAAACTCCACTTTTGTGATGCTTTTGCAGCGCGAGAAGGCTTCCTCGCCAATGGTTGTAACAGTTTGTGGAAGCTCTATTTTTGTTGCCCTTTCGCAGCCCGAAAGGGCCTTCTCGCCAATGACTTTTATTCCCTCGGGCAGAGTAATTCTCTCTAAATGACGCTGTTGGTACAGTGCATAATCGTCTATCGACGTTACACGGTACTCCTGCTCCCCGACCGATACTTTTGCGGGGACGATAAGCCGGCCTTTATGATAATATCGCTTGGTCGAGTGGTAGCTTTTTCCTTCGCTGTTGTCCCACGTGAGTGCAACCTCGTCGGGGGCTGTTATCCTGAAGTATAGGGTGGTGGTGTCGTTAAATGTAGCCGTAATTCTCTCGCCATCAATTGATTCTGCCGTTTGTACGGGGCTTTCGGTGCCGCAGGCTGCCATAATGGCGGCTGTCAGTATTATGAAAATTCTTCGCATTGTCGTCTGTTTTATGCGCGAAGATAATTCAAAGGGCGCTATTAAACAATAGTATCGGCGAATCTTTATAATCTCTGTTAACTAATAAAAATTTCCGCCTAACGATAAAAAATAGTTGAGAAACTAAAATTTAACATTAAAATGTTTGTTTATTACAAATTTAATGCTTTCCTTTGCACTGTAACTATTTAAAATAGTTGTCGAGAAATAAAAAGTAGTTTCTAAATAATTTTACTCAGGTATGAAAAGTTTAACCAATCGCGAGGAGGAGATAATGAAGATTTTTTGGGAGCGCGGCCCGCTGTTTGTGCGTGAGATGCTCGATTTTTTCGATGAGCCGAAGCCTCATTTTAATACCGTATCGACCATAGTGCGCGGCCTCGAAGAGAAAGGCTTTGTGGCGCATAAGTCCTACGGGCCCACCTATCAATATTTTGCCACCATAAGCGAGCAGGAGTATGGTCGTCGCACAATAAAGAGCGTTGTCGGACGCTATTTTAAAAATTCCTACCTCAGCGCAGTCTCTTCGCTTGTCGAGGACGAAAAAATCTCGCTCGACGAGTTGCGCGAGCTCATCGAGAAGGTTAATAAACAGTAATTTGTACGAGGCGTATCGAATATTAAAACTAAGCAATAATGGCTGCAATTGTTATATACCTTATTAAATGGGCACTACTGCTGGCGGCAGGGGTAGCGCTGTTTATGCTGCTTATGCGTGGCGAGACTTTTCATCGCTTCAATCGTGGGTTGCTGCTTGCAATTGCGCTATTATCAATGGCTTTACCCGCTGTGAGATTCTCAATAGACTCGCCGATGGCGCGCTTCTCGTCGGCGGTCGAGTGGTTGGTTGGCGGTGAGAAGGATAATGTGCTCGGGCCGTCCATAATGATAGACGAGCCGATGGCAGTGGTGCTCGATGATGCTCCCGCAGCCGACGCCTCGCCGTGGCAGCGCATCGCATCGCTCGGGGCATTAGAGTGGCTCTTTATCGTGTATGTCGTCGTCGCCCTGCTGCTCGTTGTAAGGCTCCTGTATATGTACGTGCAGATAATTGCCATACTGCGCAGCGGACGGCGCGAGGATATTTCGGCCCATTGTCCCGGCAGTGGCGCGTATCTTATAGTGCACGATAGTGATTATAAACCCTTTAGTTGGTTCAAGCGGGTGGCAATCTCGCGCACCGACCTACACGAATGCGGGCGCGAAATACTCACTCACGAGGCAGCTCACGTACAGTGCGGCCACTCCTATGACATACTCTTTGCCGACCTTATAATAATTCTACAATGGTTTAACCCAATGGCGTGGATTATGAAAAGTCTGCTCAAGGATATTCACGAATATGAAGCCGATAGCGCGGTGTTGACAGCCGGCGTCGATGCCAAAAGCTATCAGCTGCTTATAATAAAAAAAGCCGTTGGCGCAAGGCTCTACTCAATTGCCAACAGCTTTAATCACAGTTTAACCAAAAAACGTATCACTATGATGTACAAAGAAAAATCGAGTTTGTGGCGCTGTACAAAAGCATTGTACATTGTGCCGCTGGCGGTTATTGCCGCTTGTAGTTTCTCCTCGCCCGAGAGCAAGTCCGACGGCAAAGGTAATGAAAAAATTGAAAACAGAGTCACAGATGGCAAAATAAGTAGCCTTGATGTCGAGGTTGCCGATGCCGGAGCGGGGGCTGCGCCCGAAAGAGAGGCCTTCGAGGTGATGAATGTAGTTAAAGAACCCGACGTTGCCGCAAAGTATCCCGGTGGAACGTACCGTATGATGCAATTCATCTCAATGAAAATAAAGTACCCTAAAGAGGCGCAGGAAAAACGTGAAGAGGGAAAAACTCACGTGCAATTTGTGGTAAAGAGCGACGGAGAGATAGATTGTGTTCAAGTAGCCCGAAGCTCGGGCTCGAAGGCGCTCGATGACGAGGCCGTGCGCGTAGTAAAATCAATGCCCCGCTGGACACCGGCGCAAAAGGATGGCGAGAATGTGAATACAATGTTCACTCTGCCCGTCGTATTTAAATTGGGTGGGGGCGTACCGCAGGTTGCTCTTGATGCACCCGAACCTCGGACGGACAAGCAGGAGGTTGTCGATGTAAATATTGCTTTGGTTGATGAAGAGATATATCAGGTTGTCGAGCAGGCTCCCGAGTTTAAAGGTGGGGCAAATGCGCTAATGAAATATCTGTCGAGTAATATTAACTACCCTCGGGAGGCGATGGAGCAGAATATTCAGGGAAAAGCGTTTGTTGGCTTTGTTGTCGAAAAGGATGGCTCAATAACAGACGTAAATGTCGTAAAATCCTCGGGTAACGAGCTTCTCGACCAAGAGTCGGTGCGCGTGGTAAAGTCGATGCCCCGATGGAATCCCGGTAAGCAGAGTGGCAGGGCTGTGCGCGTGCGCTTCACACTGCCTGTAATGTTCCGACTGCAATAATCCACTATTATAGCAGCAAATAAGTTTTAGTTATTGTTTAAAAATCCTCGGCGATAGCAGATAATGTTAGCGCCGAGGACTATTTCCCGATGAGTACAATTTCGATGCGCTTGTAAATTGCTAAAAGAACAGCGTGTCGTTGCTACGGATTATTCTTGTGCGCTCTCTCTTAGATGCTCGTGATGTGTTAAAGAACAGCGTGCTTATAGCTCGTCAAAATCGAATTCGTCAAGAAAATCGCTCTCGTAGCCGCTGTCGATGAAGCTGTCAATCTCGCGGCGCTCTTTCTTTGTGGGGCGACCTGTGCCGCGCATACGATCGACAAAGCCGCTTATCTTGCTCATCTCAAGAATCTCGTACTGCTCTTTGGAGGTTACATTCTCCATAAGCTCGGGCACGAGCTTGGCACCTACGCGATTTTCGGCAGCCTTAAGTACTTTGAACGAGTAGGTGATGGGCGATTTTTTTACATTTACAACGTCGCCGACGCGCACCGTGTGGGCAGGCTTTACCGTGCGCTCGCCGATGGAAATATGCCCTTTTTTGCAGGCCTCGGCGGCAATGCTGCGTGTCTTGTATATGCGCACGGCCCACAGCCATTTGTCTATTCTTGCTTGGTCGCTCATTCTTTGCCCACTCCCTTTTTGTTAAATTGGTTCATTGTGCGGGCAAGGCCTGCGAAACAGAAACTTTTTATAATCTCGCCGACCGTCTCGGCCTGAGCATCGACAATTTTTTGCTCCTCGCCATCGAACGCTCCCAGCACAAAATCTACCTGACGCCCTTTGCTAAAGTCGTTGCCGATGCCGAAGCGCAGACGTGCGTAGTTTGTGGTGCCCAGCGTCGCTGCAATGTGCTTCAGACCATTGTGTCCGCCGTCGCTGCCTTGCCCTTTCAGACGCAGTGCGCCCACGGGCAGTGCAAGGTCGTCAACTATTATCAGTACATTTTCTAAGGGGATTTTCTCTTGTTGCATCCAATAGCGGACGGCGTTACCGCTTAGATTCATATAGGTCGAGGGCTTCAGCAGTATCAGCTTGCGGCCGCGGCACGATGCTTCGGCCACAAAGCCGTAACGCTTATCGGCAAAAACAGTATTGGATGCTTTTGCAAAAGCATCCAATACTGTAAAACCTATATTGTGGCGGGTTCCCTCGTACTCGTGTCCGATGTTGCCCAATCCGACAATCAAATATTTCATTCCGTAATTTTAATAATTACTTACCCTGTGCGGCAGCCTGCTGCGATGCACGTGTAGTCTTAACTGCACATACAAGAGCCTCTTTTACTGTTGCAAGCTCGAGGTTCTCGAATGAGAGGTCGCCAACCTTGATTGACTTGCCAAGGCCGAGTGATGTAACGTCGATGAAGAGCTTCTCGGGGATGAGGCTGTAAATTGCCTTAACCTTGAGTGTGCGCTGCAACTGAACCAGCTTACCACCGGCACGAACACCGTCGGCAAGACCTTCGAGCTTAACGGGAACTGCCATAATGATGGGCTTTGTCTCTGTTACCTCGTAGAAATCAACGTGCAGGATTGTATCCTTAACGGGGTGGAACTGGATATCCTTCATAATTGCCTTTACTGTAACGCCGTCGATAGTAAGGTCAACTACGTGAATGTCGGGAGTATAAACGAGCTTACGCAGGCTCTCAACTGTTACGCTGAATGCTTTGCTCACGGGAGCGCCCTTCTCGTCTCTTGCCTCGCCATAAAGACAGCAAGGTACAAGACCTTGATTGCGAAGCGCTGTGGTTGACTTCTTGCCAACCTCGGTTCTTGCCGAACCGCTGATGCTTAATGATTTCATTGTTTGTAAAATTTGTGTTACTCTAAATTAAGTTGATTCTTTTGCTTAATTCGCCATCACACGATGTCTCTAAAAGCGGGCACAAAGGTACGCTTTTTGTCGTAAATTAGCAAATTTATGATGCTGTTTTTTAGAAGCTGCTTAAAAACGGTGCCTCGCGGCCTGCGGTTTTTAAAAGTCGATGTCAATTTTAAGCTCACTGCTCTCGGGGGCCTTTTCGTCGGTTGACGAGGCCTCGTAGCTGCGCGGCTGATACTCGCCCTGCTCGGCGGCGACAAAATCTATCGCCTGTCGAAGGCTGTTTGTGAATTTCTCAAAATCTTCGCGGTAAAGGAATATTTTGTGTTTCTCGAACGTAACCTGTGCATCCTCACCCGATACAATCTTTTTGCTTTCGGTTATGGATAGGTACATCTCCTCTTTTCTGTTCTTTTTAACATCAATGTAGTAGATTCTTTTTCCGGCCTTGATGGCCTGCGAAAAAACAATCTCTTTCTCATTCTCGTAAGAACTATTCTTCTTGTACTCTTCCATCGTTTTTCGTGTAATATTGTCGTTATTTTTTTTGTCGGCCTCAAATTTGGATAAAATTTTTTAAAAAATCAATTAAAATGTTCATTTTTTTGCAATTATTTATCGCTTTATGGTATTAAAATGTTATTTTTATTATTAGTGTCCGATAAACTTTTTAATCGGCAAAAAAAATAGGGCTGATTCCATTTTGTGGATTCAGCCCTTTGTAGTTATTTAGCGGTTACCACACTCATCCAAATAACTATGAGCAAAAGTACACATTTTATCGGACA
>JAFQVS010000062.1 GCA_017407905.1 Bacteroidaceae bacterium
AATGTGTACTTTTGCTCATAGTTATTTGGATGAGTGTGGTAACCGCTAAATAACTACAAAGGGCTGAATCCACAAAATGGAATCAGCCCTATTTTTTTTGCCGATTAAAAAGTTTATCGGACACTAATATAAAAAAATCGTAAACCGAAATGACAAGCAAGCCTCCGACCGAGTGAGTGCATTTTCTTGCCTCACGAGCAAAGGAGGCCCTGCGACAATTTCTTTAGGTGCAGTTTTTTTGCTTACTTTTTTTCGGAAAAAAGTAAGTTATAAAATATAACGCGAAAGAGAGAATAGCCGCATAAGCACTCCGAGAAGGTGATAAATAGAATTATCTCGACCACACCTTTTTGCGACTGAGCCTAGCAGAGTGGCGGAATACAAAAAAAGACTGAATCATATTTTTTTCGATTCAGTCTTTTACAATTTTCAGGTCGCCCTTACTGCTTATCACCAATTTTTCGTACCGCTCGACAAGGCGCGGCAGACGCGAGAGACGCATCGAGAGGCGCACCACGCAGTCGTTGTCAAAAATCTGTTCCACCACCTTCGGCTCCTCCTCTTTTACTATACGCAGCACCTCGTTCAGCAGAGGATACGAAAACGACAATGTTATCTCTCCGTTAATGGTCTTTTCGACGTGTTCCGTCGCATCCAGAGCCTCGGCCGCAGCCAGACGATAAGCGACAATCAGTCCGCTCGTTCCCAATTTTATTCCGCCGAAGTATCGCACCACAATTACAAGCACATTGGTAAGCTCGCGGCTGTGAATCTGCCCCAAAATAGGCTTTCCGGCAGTGCCCGAAGGCTCGCCATTATCATTGGCCCGCTCCTGCTCGCCACGCTCGCCCAGACGATAGGCGTAACAGACGTGTCGCGCATCGTAATATTTCTTTTGATAAGCCTCGACCAGCGCTTTTACCTCGTCGATTGTGGTAACGGGCAGAGCAAAGGCAAGGAATTTACTCCTTTTCTCGGAGTAAATTCCCTCGCCTGCCTTATCTATTGTCTTATAAACGTCCTCGGGAAGCATCAGCTTAATTTATGAATTACAAGGCCCGAACGCAATTTCGGCTCGAACCACGTTGTCTTTGGAGGCATAATATTACCCGTGTCGGCAATATCCACAAGCTGCTTCATTGAGACGGGATAGAGTGCAAGGGCTGCCCTCATCTCGCCGCTATCGACGCGACGTTTAAGCTCGCCGAGGCCTCGTATTCCACCCACAAAATCCACTCGTTTGCTTGTGCGCAGGTCTTTTATGCCTAAAATCTCATCAAGGATGAGGTTCGACGAGATTGTTACGTCGAGCACCCCGATGGGGTCGCTGTCGTCGTATGTGCCTCTTTTTGCTGTGAGGCTGTACCATTTGCCATCGAGGTAGAGCGAGAAATTATGTAGCGCCTCGGGCTTATAAATTTCCTCGCCTTTACACTCCACGATAAAATTCGCACCGAGCGCGCCGATAAACTCCTCGGTCGAGAGGCCGTTGAGGTCTTTTACCACGCGATTATAGTCGATGATTGTCAGTTGGCTTGCGGGGAAGCACACTGCCATAAAATAGTTATACTCCTCGTCGCCGCGATGGGCGGGATTATTATCGGCCTTCTCCTTGCCCACAAGCGCAGCGGCTGCCGAGCGATGGTGTCCGTCAGCAATATATAGTGCGGGCATTTTTGCAAATTCATCGGTTATTGTCACAATATCCTCGTCCTTGTCAACAATCCACAGTTGATGGCGGAAGCCGTCGAGCTGTGCGGTAAAGTCGTACTCGGGCGCCCCGGCAGTGTAACGAGCCACAAGAGTGTCAAGCTCGCTGCAATCGGGGAAGGCAAAAAATACCGGCTCGATGTTTGCGTTGTTCACGCGCACGTGCTTCATACGGTCTTCCTCTTTATCCTTGCGGGTGAGCTCGTGCTTTTTTATCACGCCGTTCATATAATCCTCGACGTATGCACACACAACAAGACCATACTGTGTCTTTCCGTTCATTGTCTGCGCATATATGTAATATTGCTCTTTTGCATCCTGAAGCAGCCAACCATTCTGCTGGAATTTGGCAAAATTCTCGGCAGCCTTGGCATATACCTCGGGAGCGTGCTCATCCGTCCCGACGGGAAAATCAATCTCGGGGCGTATTATGTGATAGAGCGACATTTCGTTGCCCTCGGCCTCGATGCGTGCCTCGTCCGAGTTTAATACGTCGTAAGGGCGGCTCTGCACCCTCTCGACAAGATTCTGCGGCGGACGTATGCCGCGAAAAGGTTTTATTATTGCCATACTCTGTTGCGTCTTTTTTACTTATTCACTCTGAATCTCTCGTTGCCATTCTCGAAATAATCGACAATCTGACGGGCAGCGGCGATGCCTGCGTTCACATTAGCCTCGGCAGTCTGTGCACCCATCTTTTTAGGCGTTGCAAAGAAGCGTCCCTCGAATGCCTCGAATGCCTTTATTGCATCGGGTGCAACGTCGGTAACATATTTTATGTCGCTGCGAGAGGCAAGAACCTCAAGAAGCTCGGGCTCGTTGATAACCTCTTTTCGTGCAGTGTTTACAAGCAGCGCAGGCTTAGGCATCGAACCCACAAGCGCCTTTCCGATGGATTGTTTCGTCTCGGGCGTTGCGGGAATGTGCACCGATACAATGTCGCAGGTGCTGTAAAGTTCCTCAACCGTATCGAGGCGCTTAACACCGTCGGCCTCGACAATCTCCTGCGGAGTGTAGCAGTCGTAAATATAAATATCCATCCCGAATCCTTTGGCTATGCGGCCCACGTTACGTCCCACGTTACCGTAGGCGTGAATGCCGAGCTTCTTACCCTTGAGCTCAAGGCCTGACGTTCCATTATACATATTACGATAGGCATATACCATCATTCCGAAAGCAAGCTCGGCAACGGCATTGGCATTCTGTCCGGGGGTATTCATCACACACACACCGTGCGCAGTGGCAGCGGCGAGGTCAACATTATCGTATCCTGCACCGGCGCGGACTACCAATTTCAGATTTTTTGCAGCATCGAGCACTTCATTATCAATCTTATCGCTGCGGATGATAATTGCGTCGGCGTCAGAGACAGCCTCAAGAAGCTGAGCCTTGTCGTTATATTTTTCGAGCAGGGCAAGCTCATAGCCTGCACCCTCGACAACCTCTTTTATTCCATTTACGGCAACCGCAGCAAAAGGCTTTTCGGTTGCAACAACAACTTTTTTCATACTCGTCTCCAATCAAAGATTATTCTTAAAACTCCTCATACAATCGACAAGCGCCTGCACAGCCTCAAGAGGCAGAGCATTGTAGCACGATGCGCGGAATCCGCCTATCGAGCGGTGGCCCTTAATACCCACCATTCCCTTCGACTGAGCGTAAGCCATAAAGTCGGCCTCAAGCTCTTTATACTCGTCGGCCATCACAAAGTCGATGTTCATAAACGAGCGGTCGTCCGTGGCGGCTGTTCCGCGGAACAGAGGGTTACTGTCAATCTCGCCATAGAGCAGAGCCGCACGCTCCTCGGCACGACGCTGCATCTCCTTCACACCACCCTGAGCCTTAATCCAGCGCAGTGTCTGCATTGCGGCGTAGATGGGCAGCACGGGAGGCGTGTTGAACATTGAGCCGCCCTCGACGTGTGTACGATAATCGAGCATTGTGGGGATTGTGCGCGATACTTTTCCAAGAGCGTCGTTCTTGACAATGACGAATGTAACGCCCGAGGGTGCAAGATTCTTCTGCGCACCGCCGTAGATACAGGCATATTTGCTCACATCAACCGGGCGCGAGAAAATATCCGATGACATATCGGCAATAAGAGGCACGGGGCAATCAATATCCTTGCGAATCTCGGTTCCGTAGATTGTGTTATTAGTTGTAATGTGGAAATAATCGGCGTCCGTGGGAATTACATAATCTTTTGGAATGTAGCTGTAAGTCTTATCCTTTGACGATGCAACCTCAAGAGCCTCGCCGAAATTCTTAGCCTCTTTCAGAGCCTTGTTGGCCCAAGTACCGGTGTTAAGATAAGCGGCCTTTTTGTCAAGGAAGTTATAAGGCACCATACAGAATTGCATACTCGCGCCTCCGCCAAGGAAAAGCACCGAGTACCCCTCGGGAATATCAAGCAACTCCTTGAACAAGGCAACAGCCTCGTCAATCACAGCCTGAAAATCCTTCGAGCGGTGGCTTATTTCGAGCAACGACAGTCCTATTCCATTAAGGTCGAGCACTGCCTTTGCCGTCTCCTCAATTACTTCACGCGGCAGGATTGATGGGCCTGCATTAAAATTATACTTTTTCATTTTTATGTCGATTTTTCAGTTAATATCTCATTTTCATATAACCGCTCACCGTAAGCAAGCGGCAGTTAATAGGCCGCGAAGTTAACATTTTTTTTGATAATTACGCTATTTAAAAACTTTTTTTCATCAAAATGAGCAATTTTACTAAACATCAACACAAAAACAGCCTTTTTGTGCAACAAAAAAGCAAGAAAAAACAGTCAAAAACAATCAGAATGACAGCGCCCTACCCCCGTACAATCTCAATTTTTGTCTTAAGGCCCTTAATTTTTTCGCCTGCGAGGCGTCGCAACAGCTCCCCGATACCTTTGTACTGCACGGCAACGTAAGCGTAACGGTCGAACACAAGTATCGAGCCCACATTCTGCGGCGCAAGGCCACCCTTTTTCATAAAGAATCCCGCAAGGTCGCCACGGCTTATTTTGTCGCGCTTACCTTTTCCTATATAAAGAGGCGTCCAATCGGGTGCGGGAGGCAGCGGATATTTTCCCTTTAGTCGATACTCCCTAATATCCTCGGGCAGAAATTCGGGCAGCGGATGATTGTGATACGAAATTATATACACCGCACCCTCGGCGTCCCAACGTGCAGTGCGACCGTTGCGATGCGTGAAAATATCGGCAGTCATCGGACGCTGAAAATGAATAACGTGTCGCACATCCTTAATATCCAATCCGCGCGCGGCAAGGTCGGTGCTCACAAGAATATTGCTGCACCCGCTCGAAAAGCGATAAAGAGCAAGCTCGCGCTCCTTCTGCTCAAGCGCCCCGTGGTAGGCCGAGACAATCAACCGCCCCTTTGCAAGATGACTGCGCACCTCCTCGACCGTCTCGCGGAAATTACAAAAGACGATGGCAGGCTCGCCCTTCAGCGAGCACAGCAGCCCAAAAAGCGCCTGCAACCTATCCTCGGGCGTTGTTGTTACGGTATAAAAAGCAGTACGAGCCGAGGGCTGCTCGTCGCGTGCACGAAAATCGAGCCTCTCGGCACCGTCGGCCCCCGCAAAGCGAGGAATCTCGTCGCAATCGGTCGCCGAGAGCAAAAAGCGCGAATCCACCCCGGGCAACAGCTCAAGCAGCTGCTGCATCTCGTCGCAGAAGCCCATCTCCAAACATTTGTCAAACTCGTCAATCACCAGCAAACGACAAGCATCGGCAAGCAGACTGCCCTGCCTCAGATGGTCGATAAGGCGTCCGGGCGTTCCCACGACAGCCGCGGGCGATACATTTTGCAGCAGGGCAGCCTCCTCCAATGTGGGACGTCCGCCATAGAGCGCCACCATACGATGCGGCGTCTGCATCGTGCGCCACACCCCGGCCACCTGTTGCGCAAGTTCGCGCGAGGGCACCACAATAAGTGCCTGAAGGCCGCCGGCAGCCTCGTCCAGACGTTGCAGCAGCGGCAACAGATAGGCCAGCGTCTTTCCCGTTCCCGTAGGCGAGAGAAGCACCATACTATTGCAGCGTGCGCAATGCTCGACGGCAGCCCTCTGCATCTCATTCAACGCCTCGATGCCCATTTTCCTCAGTGTCGGGGATAAAATATCAGTCATAATCTCCTTATTCATTATTATTCATCATCTGTCGGCAGCAGCCCGAATCTCGGCAAGCATCCTTTGCAGCGCCGACAAAGCGTCGGCATTCTCGCCGGCCACATTCACAGTCTCGTCAAAATCGCCGTGCACCATTTTAAACAATTGCGGCTCGGTCGAGTAGCCCGTCTCAATCTTAGGGCCCCACGGAACCATTTTCGGGCCACCCTTAGGCTCAATATATTTCCACTCGGGCGTACAGAGCGAGAGCGTGTGATTGGCAGCCATTCCCACCGTGAAGGGGCGGCTCTTATTGCTCCTGCCCAGCCACACTTCAGCCTCGGCAGGCGAGCCGTCGGGCGATAGTCTGCTGCCATCCTTATGGCCCGCCACCACCGCCATAACATCCAAAAAGTCAATCTGCGAGACAAGCGCATCGCACACCGCGGCACTCTTTATCTGCGCCGGCCAATGCACAATGAAAGGCACACGCGTACCCGCCTCGAACGTACTATATTTTCCTCCGCGCAGGCCACCCATAGGGTCGTGTCCGTTCAAAAGTTCCTCGGCACGGTCGGCGTAACCATCATCCACCACAGCCCCATTGTCGCTACTCACAATGAGCAGAGTATTTTCGAGCACACCACGCTCCTTGAGCGCAGCCACAATCTGCCCCACACACCAATCGAATTGAGCAATAGCATCGCCTCGATGCCCCATTCCCGTAACTCCGCGGAAACGCTCGTGCGGGAAGCGCGGCACGTGCACGTCGTTCGTCGCAAAATATATAAAGAAAGGCTCCTCGCCACTCTTTTTTATAAAATCCACAGCGTGCGCCGTTATACTGTCGGCAATATTCTCATCCTTCCACAGTGCCTTTCCACCACCCTTCATATAGCCTATTCGCCCAATGCCGTTGACAATTGACATATCGTGTCCGTGCGAATGCTTCAGATTATAGAGCAGCTCGGGATTATTGCGCCCCGTAGGCTCCCCCTCGAAATTCTGCCGATAGCTCACGTAAATAGGCGCCGAGGCGTCGTAATTGGCCACACGCCCATTCTCTATAAAGACACAAGGCACCCTATCGGCCGTTGCCGCCATAATATAAGAGTAGTCGAATCCAATATCGTCGAGCGCCGGCTCAATGGGAGCATTCCAATCCTGAGCGCCACTGACGGCACCCAGCCCCAAATGCCATTTTCCAAACGCCGCCGTCCTATATCCCGCCTCCTTAAAAACATCAGCGACAGTATATTGCCCGGGAGCTATAATCATAGCCGCATCACCCGCGGCAACATCCGTTCCCCTCCTGCGGAAAGGATACTCGCCCGTCAATAAAGAATAGCGCGACGGAGTACTCGTCGAGGCCACAGCGTGCGCCTGCGTAAAGCGCAACCCGTTGGCCGCGAGAGAATCGACATTAGGCGTCGCCACATTCCTCGCACCATAGCACGAAAGGTCGCCGTAGCCCAAATCATCAGCATAAATAAGCACCACATTCGGCCGAGCATCAGCCTTTCTTGGCTTCTGCCCCTCGGCCCCTACAAAAAGCGGCAACGCACACGCCGCAGCAAAAACACCTACATTAAATCTATTCATAATTATAAAAATATTAGAAGCCACGAAGATAGTCAAAAAAAATCACAATACCCGAACGACAGTGAGACAAAATAAAAATCTGCCAAATTGACACGCGAATATGCAGATAAGTCCTACAAACAGACATTTTTTGTCAGACAAAACCGATTGGCAAACTATTTGTTATAATACAATAAACAAACAACGAAAATATGAGTACAACAGAGAATAACACCCAAGAGAAAGAGACAATAAACAATCCCGAGGCAGCGTGCGAGCCTACAATCGAGCAAGAGAACAATCAACAAGAGAGCCTCGAACAACCCGACGAGCTTGCCGAGGCCAATGCCAAGATAGCCGAGCTCAACGACAAATACCTGCGTCAGATAGCCGAATTTGACAACTACCGCAAGCGCACAATGAAAGAGAAAGCCGAGCTCATAAAGAACGGCGGCGAGCGTGTGATGGAGGCCATCCTCCCCATCCTCGACGATTTTGAGCGCGCCCTTGCCAATATGAGCAAAGACCAAAATGCCAAAGAGATTCTCACAGGCATCGAGCTCATCTACAACAAATTCGTAGCAGTATTAAAGAGCAACGGCCTGCAAAAAATCGAGACCGAGGGACAAAATTTCGACACCGACTATCACGAAGCAATAGCAATGGTTCCCGCCCCCGCTCCCGAGCTCAAAGGCAAAGTCCTCGACTGCGTCCAGACAGGCTATATGCTCAACGACAAAGTAATACGCCACGCCAAAGTAGCAGTGGGCGAATAATATACAAGAAAATATTTTCAGCCAATAAAAAACCACCAAAATGGCAAAACGAGACTACTACGAAGTGCTGGGCGTCGATAAAAGCGCCTCGGCCAATGACATAAAAAAAGCCTATCGCCGCAAGGCAATGGAGTATCACCCCGACAAGAACCCCGGCAACAAAGAGGCCGAAGAGAAATTCAAAGAGGCAGCCGAGGCATACAGCGTCCTCAGCGACCCCGACAAAAAAGCCCGCTACGACCAATTCGGCCACGCAGGAATGGACGGCGCCGGAGGATTCGGCGGCGGAGGATTCGGCGGGCAGGGAATGGACATAAACGACATATTCTCGATGTTCGGCGACATTTTCGGCGGAGGATTCGGCAGCGGAGGGTTCGGCGGATTCGGCGGCGGACACTCGCAACAGCCCCGTTACCGCGGCGGCGACCTCAGAGTAAAAGTCAAGCTCACCCTTCAAGAGATTGCCGACGGCGTAACAAAAAAATTCAAGCTGAAGAAATACGTTACCTGCCCCCATTGTAACGGCAGCGGCGCCGAAGGCAGCGCAACCGAGACCTGCCCCGACTGCAAAGGCACAGGCCGCACCGTACGCACCGTGCGCACCCCCTTCGGCATAATGAACAGCGAGTCGGTGTGCCCGAAATGTGGCGGCGAGGGACGCATCATAAAAGACAAGTGCAAACACTGTAGCGGCGACGGCATAATAATGGGCGAAGAGATTGTCGAGGTACAAATCCCCGCAGGAGTAGCCGACGGGATGCAACTATCAATGCGCGGCAAAGGCAACGCAGCCAAGCGCAACGGCATTGCCGGCGACCTACTAATACAGGTCGAGGAAGAGAAGCACCCGCAGCTCATACGCGACGAGCGCGACCTCATCTACAACCTCCTGCTCGACATTCCCACAGCCACCCTCGGAGGCACAGTCGAAATACCCACAATAAAAGAGAACGTAAAGCTCACCATCGAACCGGGCACACAGCCGGGCAAGGCACTGCGACTGCGCGGCAAAGGCCTCCCCTCGCTCAACGAGTATGGCCGCGGCGACATTGTGGTAAACGTCAGCGTCTATATCCCCGAGACACTCAGCCGCGACGAGAAAAAAACCATCGAGGGCTTCAGAGAATCGGAGAATTTCAAGCCCACCGAGAGCATCAAAGAACAAATATTCCGTCGTTTCCGCAACCTATTCGACTAAATACCCAAAATGACCTACAAAGAGACAACAGAATACCTTTTCAACTGCGCACCGCTATTCCAGCAGGTGGGCAGTTCTGCTTATAAAGAGGGGCTTGAGAACACCCTCCTGCTTGACAAACATTTCGGGCACCCCCACCGCAGCTACCGCACCATACACGTAGGCGGCACCAACGGTAAAGGCTCAACGTCGCACACCCTTGCATCCATACTACAAGCCGCAGGCTACCGCGTAGGCCTCTACACCTCGCCTCACCTTATAGATTTTCGCGAGCGCATACGCGTGAACGGCCACCCCATCGAAGAGCAATTTGTGATAGACTTTGTCGAGCGCGAGAAACACTTTTTCGAGCCCCTGCACCCCTCCTTTTTCGAGCTTGCCACAGCAATGGCGCTCCTCTATTTTGCACAAAAAAAAGTTGACGTCGCAATCATCGAAGTAGGATTGGGCGGCCGCCTCGACTGCACCAATATCATCACCCCCGACGCCTGCATAATCACAAACATAAGCCCCGACCACACACAATTCCTCGGCACCACCCTCTCGCAAATTGCAAGCGAAAAAGCAGGAATAATAAAGCCCTCAATCCCCGTGATAATAGGCGAGACAACCCCCGAGACACGCCCCGTATTCCTGCAAAAAGCCGCCGAGACAGGCTCCCCCATACTCTTTGCCGAAGAGCATAGCCGCATAAAAAGCGCAACCCCCAACGACAGCGGAATATTATACGAGACAACATCCTACGGCACAATTCAAGGCGAGCTGGGCGGCGAATATCAGATAAAAAACACAAACACAATACTCGCAGCCCTCGACACACTAAAATCGGCAGGATACAGAATCACCCCCGACGCCGTGCGAAAAGGCTTTACAAGCATCACCGCAACCACCGGCCTTATGGGACGCTGGCAAAAAATCGCCGACAAGCCCCGCACCATCTGCGACGCCGGCCACAACATAGGCGGAATTGAATATATTGTCCGACAGATAGCCCGACAGCATTACCGCACCCTGCGCATCGTCTTTGGAATGGTAAACGACAAAGACATAAGCAGCGTGCTTGCAATGCTGCCCCACGATGCCACCTATTATTTTACACGCGCGAGCGTAAAGCGCGCCCTCCCCGCCGAGGAGCTAAAAGCACTCGCCTCGGCCTACAATCTTCGTGGCGAGAGCTACCCCACCGTTGCCGATGCCCTCGCAGCGGCCCGCAAAGAGGCCGTCGAGGATGATTTTATCTTCGTCGGAGGCAGCTGCTTCATCGTGGCCGACCTTCTTGCACAAGCCGGCAAATAAAAAAATACACGCAACCATTACCAACGCGCACAAGACGGCAAATAAACAAAGACGCGCAAACATAGCCACCGCGCACAAGACGGCAAATAAACAATTGGCGTAGCCACCTTCGCAACACACAAAACAGACGAACAAAAAAGAAAAACTCCACCGCACATCCGCCGTGGAGTTTTTCTTTTACCCATCGAACCAAAAATTATCCTCAAAATACTTTGAAGTAGCAATATTTTTTAGTTTATTTGCAAACTACTTTGTACATTTGCGAAATTACAGCGCTTACACCACGGTGCAACGCATACAATAAAAAGCAACGTACAAAAACAACCGACTAAAAACCGAAAAAAACACAGAATATGAGCTGTACAGAAAACAACCTTTCACAATTGAAGGCCGCCGACTTCAAAAAAAACATCGACGGAAAAGAGACCGCACTTTTCATTCTCAAGAACAAGAAAGGTAGCGAAGTAGCCATCACCAACTACGGCGGAGCAATATGCAGCATTATGGTTCCCGACAAAAACGGCAACTACGCCAACGTAATTCAGGGCCACGACAGCATCGACAACCTCCTAAACAGCCCCGAGCCCTTCCTCAGCACCCTTGTGGGCCGCTACGGCAACCGCATCTGCAAAGGTAAATTCACCCTCGAAGGCAAAGAGTATCAGTTGGCAGTAAACAACGGCCCCAACCACCTTCACGGCGGCCCCACAGGATTCCACGCCCGCGTATGGGATGCCCAGCAGACAGACTCTCAGACCCTCAAGCTCCACTACCTCTCGGCCGATATGGAAGAGGGCTTCCCCGGTAACCTCGACGTTACAGTAATATACACATTCAGCGACGACGACGAGCTGAAAATCGACTACAAGGCAACTACCGACAAGACAACAATCGTAAATCTCACAAGCCACGGCTTCTTCTCGCTCTCGGGCATTGCAAACCCCACAGCAACGGTAGATAATCTCATTTGCCACATCAACGCCGACTTTTTTGTACCCGTTGACGAGACATCAATCCCCAACGGCAGCATAGCCCCCGTAAAGGGCACCGCATTCGACTTTACCACTCCCACCGAGGTTGGTGCACGCATCGACGCCGATGAGGAGCAGATTAAATTCGGAGTAGGATACGACCACTGCTACGTACTCAACAAAAAAGAGGTTGGCGAGCTCAGCTATGCAGCCAAAATCACCGAGCCCGTCAGCGGCCGCACGATGGAGGTCTATACAACCGAGCCCGGCGTACAAGTCTATACATCCAATTGGCACAGCGGCTTTGCCGGTGCACACGGAGCCACATTCCCCAAGCGCAGCGCCATCTGTTTCGAGGCACAATGCTTCCCCGACAGCCCCAACCGCGCACACTTCCCCAGCGTTGTACTTAAGCCCGGCGAACAATATTCGCAGGTTACAATTTATAAATTTGGTGTAGAAAAATAATTTATAAACTATAAACTTCAAAAATTTTTAATCATTATGAGTCAACAAAAAAAACAATGGGGAGCTATCATAGTAATGATTGCGCTCTTCGCAATGATTGCCTTTGTAACAAACCTTTGTTCACCTATGGCAAACATCATCAAAGCACAGGGTGATATTCCCGAGGTTCTTGCACAGATTGGTAACTACGGAAACTTTGTCGCTTACCTTCTTATGGGTATTCCCGCAGGTATGCTCATCGCAAAGTATGGTTACAAAAAGACAGCCCTTATCGGCCTTGCCGTAGGTATCACAGGTATCCTTATCCAATGGTTCAGCGGTATGCTCGATGTAAAAGAGAGCCTCGGCCTTGTATTCGGTGTTTATCTTCTTGGTGCATTCATTGCAGGATTCTGTATGTGTATCCTCAACTGCGTTGTTAACCCTATGCTCAACATTCTCGGCGGTGGCGGTAACAGCGGTAACCAGCTCATCCAGACAGGTGGTGTGTTCAACTCATCGGCAGCCGTAGCGGTTTACATCATTATGGGCGCTCTTATTGGCGAGATAACACCCGCTACTGCCATTTCCGATGCAACACCCGCGCTTATGATTGCTCTTGGCATCTTTGTTGTGGCATTCATCGTTATCCTCTTCACTAAGATTGACGAGCCCGAGCAGGCTCCCATCGACGTAAGTCTTATAAAGGGCGCTATGAGCTACCGTCATTTTGCACTCGGTGCGCTCGCAATCTTCCTTTATATGGGTATCGAGGTAGGTGTTCCCACATACGTAAATATGTACCTTGTTAATACTCCCGAGCTTGGTATTTCGGCAGCAACAGCAGGTCTTATCGTTGCCGTATATTGGTTTATGATGCTTATCGGCCGTTTCGTTGGAGCAAGTATCGGTAGCAAGGTATCGAGCCGCGCAATGATTACAACCGTTTCTATTGCAACATTGGTACTTGTACTCTTTGGTATGTTTGCACCCACAGACGTCCTCGTCAGCTTCCCCGGAATTGATTGGGGTACACTTACACTCATTTGGGCAGATGTTCCTCTTGGCATCTTCTCATTCCTTTTGGTAGGTCTGTGCACATCAGTTATGTGGGGTGCCATCTTTAATATGGCAGTCGAGGGCCTCGGCAAATATACAGCTATCGCATCGGGTATCTTTATGACAATGGTATTTGGTTGCGCTGTAATGTTGGCTATTCAGGCACAGCTTGCTCAGATGACCGACTACATCACAAGCTATTGGGTAGTAGTATTCTGCGCCGCTTACCTCTTGTTCTACGCTCTTGTAGGTTCAAAGCCCGCAAAGAAATAATTCTATCAGACTAATAAACAATATTTGTTAACACATAAAACATTACGACTATGGATATAGAATTTGTAAGAAGTCGCTTCATCAAACATTTCGATGGCACAACAGGTAGCATCTATGCTTCTCCCGGCCGCATTAACCTCATTGGTGAGCACACCGACTATAACAATGGTTTCGTATTCCCCGGCGCTGTAAACAAAGGCATTATGGCCGAGATTAAGCCCAACGGAACAGAGAAGGTTTGCGCCTACTCTATCGACGAGAAGGATTATGTCGAGTTTGGTCTTAACGAGGAGGATTGCCCCCGCGCATCTTGGGCAAAATACATCTTCGGTGTTTGCCGCGAAATGATTAAGCGTGGTGTACCCGTTAAGGGCTTCAACACAGCATTTGCAGGCGATGTACCTCTGGGTGCAGGAATGTCATCATCGGCAGCACTTGAGAGCACATACGCTTACGCTTTGAACGACCTCTTCGGCGACAACAAGATTGACAAATTCGAGCTTGCCAAAGTTGGTCAGGCCACAGAGCACAACTACGTTGGTGTAAACTGCGGTATTATGGACCAATTTGCCAGCGTATTCGGAAAGTCGGGCAGCCTCATCCGTCTCGACTGCCGCTCGCTCGAGTATCAGTACTTCCCCTTCAAGCCCGTTGGCTATCGTCTGTTGCTCGTTAACACCTGCGTTAAGCACGAGCTTGCAGGCTCGCCCTACAACGAGCGTCGTCTCAGCTGCGAGCACGTAGCCGAGGTTATCAAGAGCAAGCACCCCGAGGTTGAGTCGCTGCGCGATGCCAACTTTGATATGCTCGAAGAGGTTAAAGCCGAGGTTAAGTCCGAGGATTACAACCGTGCAAAATATGTTATCGGCGAGGTACAGCGCGTGCTCGACGTTTGCGAGGCACTCGAGGCCGGCGACTACGAGACAGTAGGTAAGAAGATGTACGAGACACATTTTGGCCTCAGCAAGGACTATCAGGTAAGCTGCGAGGAGCTCGACTTCTTGGTTGACGTTGCCATCGACTGCGGTGTAACAGGCTCACGTATGATGGGTGGCGGCTTCGGCGGCTGTACCATCAACCTCGTTAAAGAGGAGCTCTACGACATCTTTGTCGAGAAGGCAAAGGAGCGTTACAAAGAGCAGTATGGCAAGCTCCCCCTCATTTACGATGTAGTAATTGGCGACGGTTCACGTAAGATTTGCTAATCAAACATCCAATTTCTTCAGAATAATCAAAGCACCCGTGGGTGCTTTGATTATTCTTTTTTAAAGCAAGCAATAATCGACAAAGTATTATTATGAAAATACACATTGAATCTGCCCGCAAGCTCAAATATATTCAATTGGCAATATTTGCTATTTGCGCATTTACCCCCATTTGCACTATAATATAAAACTCCATAAACCTCTTATTGGGAAAAGAAAAGCCATTCATAACAGAATATCCCACAATCCCCTCAATATATTATATGAATCAGCAATAAACAAACAATATGAGCAACGAATATAAAAATTTCACAAACAGCGACAAAATTTTAGTAGCCTTCCTGCTTCTATCATTATCATTATTCACCGACACATTATTGATAATATCCGACCTTGTATTAAACATTGCCGTAAACGATTATCAACCAATTTTAAAGAGCACAAAATACATCCTCATAATAACAGCCCCGACAGCCTATCTGTTGCTATCGTCAGCCACAAGCAACAAAGCCCTAAAGAACATTCTGAAAATCACAGCCTGCGCCATATTGTTGAAAGAAATTATCTGGCAATATTCACTAACCGGCCTCAATGAGACATTCACAGCCTTAAAGAGTATATTATTAGTCCTGCCCGGCTTGATAAATATGCTTGTTATAAGCTACCTTTGGGGAGCCGTCAAACGCAACCAAAAGCTCACAAAAAACAGCGCCACAAAGATAAACAGCTATATAGCATTCATTTATATAATCCAACCCGCAATATACAAATTGATTATACCCCTACTCCATAATAGCCTTGAGACGTATAACATAATAAACCTTTCAATAAAAGTGATAAATATAATTCTGCTATACACAGTTATAACCCCCGCAATATTCTGTGCCGAGCCATCGGATATTCCCCAAAAAGAACAGTACCGATTCTGGAACCGCTACCACCTTTGGTGGTTATTGGGAATACTCCTTAGTGGAATTATTGGAATAACAACACTTTAACAACAAACACTCGGGGTGCACTATTATCTTACAGCGCACCCCGAGTGTTTTATAATCCGTAGAAAGAATATCTATTAGTTTTTATTCTTTACAAAAGCCTGCCACAAAGCAAACATTTTAATTAAACACCCTTCATCGAAAGGCTTATTCTCTTGCGTTTAATATCAACCTCGACAACCCGCACCATCACCTGCTGTCCCAGCTTCACAACATCAGCAGGCGAAGAGACGAACCTATCGGCAAGCTGCGAAATATGCACAAGTCCATCCTGATGCACCCCGATATTCACAAACGCCCCAAAAGCAGTGATATTCGAGACAAGGCCCGGGAGAATCATCCCCTCGCGCAAGTCCCCAATCTCGTGCACATTAGCATCGAAGGCAAAAGCCTTAGCCTGCTCGCGCGGGTCGAGCCCGCGCTTGTTCAGCGCCTCCATAATATCCGTCAGCGTAGGCATTCCCACCTTGTCGGTAATATAATTCTTCAGCTGCACCCCCTTACGCGCCTCGGCGTCCGTAATAAAGCGTTCGAGCCCGACACCCGCATCAGCCGCCATACGCTCGACAATGGCATACGACTCGGGGTGCACCGCCGTGCTGTCAAGAAGCTCCTTTCCGCCAACCACACGCAAGAATCCCGCCGCCTGCTCAAAAGCCTTATTTCCCAATCGCGGCACCTTCAGCAGCGCCCTGCGCGTGGGAAAATCGCCATTCGCGGCACGATACTTAACAATATTCTCGGCAAGCGCCGGCCCGAGGCCCGAAATATGCGTAAGAATCTGCTTAGTGGCAGTATTCACATTCACCCCCACCTTATTCACACAACTCTCGACAACCACATTCAGCCTATCCCTCAATTTATTCTGATCGACACTATGCTGATACTGCCCCACCCCGATAGAGCGCGGTTCAATCTTCACAAGCTCCGAGAGCGGGTCAATCAACCGCCTGCCAATAGAGACAGCACCACGCACCGTAACATCCTCGTCGGGAAACTCCTCGCGCGCCACCGCCGAAGCCGAATATACCGAAGCACCATCCTCGTTCACCGAAAAAATCTCGGGCTCAAGCCCCAGACGTCGCACAAACGCCTCAGTCTCGTGTCCCGCCGTACCGTTACCGATGGCAAACGCCTCGATACTATAATCCCCGACAAGCGTCCTAATCTTATCGGCCGCAGCCTCGCGGTCGTTCTGCGGCGGGTGCGGATAAATAACCGTATGATGCAACAGATTACCCTGCGAGTCGAGCACCACCACCTTACACCCCGTGCGGAAGCCCGGGTCAATGGAGAGCACCCTCTTCTGCCCCAGCGGCGAGGATAGCAGCAACTGCCTCAGATTCTCGGCAAAGACAGCAATAGCCTCATCATCGGCACGCTCCTTAGCACCGCCCATCGTCTCATTCTCAATCGAGGGCGCCAGCAGACGCTTGAAGCCATCGGCAACAGCCGCCTGCATATAATCGGCCGAGGCCGAGCCGCGCTTAATGAATCGGCGCGAAAGCCCCTCTATGGCCTCGTCATTATCCACCGTGATTGAGAGACGCAAAAAGCCCTCCTCCTCGCCACGCATCATAGCCAGCAGACGGTGCGACGAGACACGCTGCACAGGCTCGCTCCACTCATAATAATCGGCATATTTTATGCCATCGGCCTCCTTACCCTTAACCACCTTCGAGCAAATAGTCCCTCGGCGCGCAAAGAGCCTGCGCACAGAGCCTCGCGCCCACTCATCCTCGGATACACGCTCGGCAATAATATCACACGCACCCGCAATGGCATCGTCGGTCGTCGGCACCTCCTTATTTATAAACGACTGCGCCCTTGCCTTTACGTCGGATGTCTGCTGCGCCATAATAATATCGGCCAGCGGCTCAAGGCCACGTTCTTTGGCCATAGTGGCACGCGTACGACGCTTAGGCCGAAAGGGTAGATAAATATCCTCAAGCTCGACACTGTCGTAACACTCGTCGATACGTTTTTTAAGCTCCGGCGTCAGCTTACCCTGCTCCTCGATAGTAGCCACAATCGTATGCTTACGCTGCACAATCGCCTGAAGCCTCTCGTATAAATCCTTAATATTACCAATAGCCACCTCATCGAGCCCACCCGTAGCCTCCTTGCGATAACGCGCAATAAAAGGCACCGTAGCCCCATCACTCAGCAGCTCCACCGTATTTTTAACCCTCTCGACAGCAATTCCCAGCTCCCGCGCAATAATCTTAATCAGCATACAAATACAATAATTAAATAATACCCTACCGACAAAAAGCCGATAGCAACAAAAATTTTTAGAAAATCGAAGCGAAGATAATATAAATTTAACCAAAATAGAGTATTTTAACATCTGTTACAACATAAAAAATCATTCAAACTCACCCGCGACACAAAATCAATGCTCAAATATTTTCCTCAATCCAACAAAATATCGTACTTTTGCAAAAGTATAATAACAGAACTGTTTTCAACTAACCTCATAAAGAAAGTATGAACAGCAAACAACTGATGAACAAGGCAGCAGACAATATCCGTATTCTCACTGCTGCAATGGTAGAAAAAGCAAAGTCGGGACACCCCGGTGGTGCAATGGGCGGTGCAGACTTTATCAACGTACTATATTCCGAGTTTTTGGTTTACGACCCCGAGAATCCCCTTTGGGAGGGTCGCGACCGTTTCTTCCTCGACCCCGGTCATATGTCTCCAATGCTTTACGCCGTCCTTGCTCTCTCGGACAAATACACAATGGACGACCTCAAGCAGCTGCGTCAATGGAAGAGCAACACCCCCGGCCACCCCGAGGTAAATTTTGCTCGCGGCATCGAGAACACCTCAGGCCCTCTTGGTCAGGGACACACCTACGCCGTAGGTGCCGCCATCGCCGCCAAATTCCTTGAGGCACGTTTAGGCAGCGAGGTTATGGGACAGACCATCTACGCCTTCATCTCGGACGGCGGCATACAAGAAGAGATTTCTCAGGGCGCAGGCCGTATGGCAGGCTATCTGAAGCTCAACAACCTCATAATGTTCTACGACGCCAACCAGATACAGCTCTCGACACGTTGCGACCAAGTAATGTTCGAGGACACAGCCAAGAAATACGAAGCTTGGGGCTGGAAAGTAATCACAATAGACGGTAACGACTGCGACGCCATTCGCGCCGCCCTCATCGAGGCCAAGGCCGAGCAAGAGCGCCCCACCCTCATCATCGGCAACACCGTGATGGGCAAGGGAGCCCGTCGCGCCGACGGCAGCAGCTACGAGTTTGACTGCGGCACACACGGCGCCCCTCTTGGAGGCGACGCCTACATAAACACCATCAAGAACCTCGGTGGCGACGTCGAGAACCCCTTCGTATTCTTCCCCGAGGTAAAAGAGATGTACAACAACCGCCTCGACGAGCTCCGCACCATAGTAGCCGAGCGTCGTGCACGCAAAGCAGCGTGGGCAGCACAGAACCCCGACCTTGCCATCAAGCTGGCCGAGTGGTTCGCAGGCAAACAGCCACAGATTGATTGGGCCTCGATAGAGCAAAAAGCCGACTCCCCCACCCGTAACGCCTCGGCTCACATCCTCGGAATATTGGCCGAGAACTACGGCAATATGATATGCGCATCGGCCGACCTTTGCAACAGCGACAAGACCGACGGCTTCCTCAAAAAGACCCACGCCTTTGTTCCCGGCGACTTTAGCGGCGCCTTCCTGCACGCCGGAGTATCCGAGCTCACAATGGCCTGTCTGTGCATAGGAATGGCACTGCACGGCGGCGTAATTGCAGCCTGCGGCACATTCTTCGTATTCAGCGACTATATGAAGCCCGCCATCCGTATGGCCGCCCTAATGGAGCTCCCCGTAAAATTCATTTGGTCGCACGACGCCTTCCGCGTAGGCGAGGACGGCCCCACCCACGAGCCCGTCGAGCAAGAGGCACAAGTCCGTCTGATGGAAAAAATTAAGAACCACAGCGGCAAAAACTCAATGCTCGTGCTGCGTCCCGCCGACGTCAACGAAGCCACCGAGGCTTGGCGCTTGGCAATGGAGAACGACAACACCCCCACAGGCCTCATCTTCTCGCGTCAGAACGTAACCAACCTCCCCGCAGGCACCGACTACAGTCAAGCAAGCAAGGGAGCATACATAATCGCCGGCTCCGACGAAGATTACGACGTCATACTTCTTGCCTCGGGCAGCGAGGTATCCACCCTTGTCGAGGGCACCAAGCTCCTTAAAGCCGACGGCATAAAGACCCGCATCGTCTCGGTACCCTCCGAAGGACTTTTCCGCAACCAGAGCACAGAGTACCAACAGAGCATCCTGCCCGCAGGCGCCAAGATATTCGGCCTCACAGCCGGCCTCCCCGTAAACCTCGAAGGCCTTGTAGGCCCCAACGGCAAAGTATATGGCCTCGACTCATTCGGATTCTCGGCCCCCTACAAAGTACTCGACGAGAAGTTAGGCTTCACAGCACAGAACGTATATAACCAAGTAAAAGAGATGCTCGGATGAAAACAATAGGACTTGCAAGCGACCACGCAGGCTACCCCTTGAAAGAGCGCGTAAAAGAGTGGCTCACACAGATGGGCTACGAGTTTAAGGACTACGGAACCAACAGCACCGACAGCTGCGACTATCCACAATTCGGGCACGCCCTTGCATCGGCCGTCGAGAGCGGCGAGTGCAACACAGGCATCGCCATCTGCGGCACAGGCAACGGCATAAATATGTCAGTGAACCACCACAAAGGAGTGCGCGGCGCCCTCTGTTGGATGCCCCAGATAGCAGCCCTTGCCCGTCAGCACAACGACGCCAACATACTTGTGATGCCCGGCCGCTTCATCGAAGAAGCCACCGCCAAAGAGTGCGTCGAGACATTCCTCGGCACCGAATTTGAAGGAGGCCGACACCAAAGAAGAATAGACGCAATACCTTGTTAAATAACAAACTACCAATATAAAAGAGGGTGTGCCACTATAAGGCACACCCTCTTTTAAGTGAAACGTCCCCACAAAAAGAAACGCCATATACCTTTATATATATATGAGATACAAACCATACTACAGCTCCATACTGCGTCTGGGCGCCCCCATCGTGCTGGGACAGCTCGGCAACGTCATCCTCGGCTTTATCGACACCATAATGGTAGGCCATTATAGTGCCGACTCCCTCTCATCGGCAGGCTTTGTAACAAATATATTCAATTTAGGCATAGTGGCCCTCATAGGCTTCAGCTACGGAGCAACCCCCATCATCGGCGCCTTCTACGGTCGAGGCGAAAAAGACAACGTAGGTGCCTCATTCAAAGACAGCATATATGCCAATCTTATATGCGGAGCAGGTGTAACACTCATATACACCCTACTCTACTTCAATCTGCATAATTTGGGACAGCCCGATGAGCTTATCCCCCTTATGCGACCCTATTTCCTCACCTTTTTGCTTGCAATGCCCTTTATTGTGCTATTCAACTGCTTCAAACAATTTACCGACTCGGTGGCATCCACAAAAACCGCAATGTGGGTAATAATAATAGGCAATGCAGTGAATATCGTACTAAACTACATACTCATATACGGTAAGTGCGGAATGCCCCAATTAGGCCTTACAGGCGCCGGTATAGCCACCCTAATATCGCGCATACTGATGGTTATAATGATGTACATACTCATAAAAAGCCAAAAGAGATTCAGCATATACGGCACAGGATTCCACCGCCACAAGAGCACTTGGAGCGACGTAGGCAACCTATTCAGTGTGGGCACCCCGCTCGCCTTACAAATGGGAATGGAGACAGCCTCATTCTCCCTTGCCTCACTACTTATGGGCTGGTTAGGCGCCACCGAGCTTGCCGCCTTTCAGATAATGTGTATCACCGGCTCACTCTGCTTCCTAATATATTATGGCATAGGTGCAGCCGCCTGCATAAGAATGAGCCACTACCGCGGCCGTGAACAATGGGACAAAGTACACCTCACCGCCAACGCCGGCCTGCACATAATACTCGCCTCAGCAGTAATACTATCGCTGCTAATCGCCACACTGAGGCACGAATTTGCCGCCCTCTTTACCGACGACAGCGTTATACAGACAATGTTCACCGCCCTTCTTGTGCCGATGCTCGCCTACCAGATAAGCGACGGCATACAGACCAACTTTGCCAACGCCCTGCGCGGCATCGAGGTAACAAAGCCATTGGGCACATACGCCTTTATCTCATACGTCTGCCTTGCCCTTCCCATCAGCTACCTGCTGGGCTTTACAATGCAGATGGGAGCAATAGGCGTTGCAATGGGCCTTCCCGTCGGGCTCACCACAGCCGCCGCCCTCTACTACCGCCGATTCCGGAAAGAGATAAAAAGCCACCTATAACAGAGCAACCACTGCACATTTTATACAAACTCTTTTCATTTTATACATTTTTTATGTTAAAAGCCTAAAAGCGCGCACATACTTTGCACAAATGACGTACTTTTGTGCAGTTTTTCAAAAACAAACAGCTTTTAAGCAAAAAAACACAAAACTATAAGTACAACTTAAAACTTTTATTATGAAAAGATTATTCACAAGTATTGCATTAGCATCACTCGCAGTAGTATCATTTGCAGGTGGTCTGCTCACAAACACCAACCAGAGCGCATCATTCGTACGCAACCCTGCACGCTTTGCATCACTCTCGACCGACGCCATCTATTTCAACCCCGCAGGAACAGCGTTCTTCAACGAGGGCTGGTCATTCTCGGCCAATTGGCAGATGATATGGCAGCAGCGCGACGCCATCGACCTCACAAACGACAAGAAATACGACGGTAAGGTATATGTACCCTGTATGCCCACACTTTTTGCAGCATATAAGACAGGCGATTGGACATTCAGCGGATTCTTCGGAATGCCCGGCGGTGGTGGTAAGGCCGAGTTCAACGGTGGTCTTCCCAGCTTCGACAGAATGGCCGGTGGAATGTTCTCTACTGCATTCAACGCAGCATTCAACAGCACAATAGATGCAATGAACAATAACCCCAAGGACCCGTATGTTAGTCAGGGACTTAAATACGCCAATGGTGGTATTGAGGCAACAGCAGGTTCACAGTTCGAGTCAACACAGTATCTGTTTGCTCTTCAGCTTGGTGCTGCATACCAAATCAACGACAACCTCTCGGCTTACGCAGGTGTTCGTGCCAACTACATCAGCAACAACTACACCGGAAAAATATTCGGAGAGTTTGTAAGCGGTACAGTAAATGTAGTGGCTCCCAATGGCGCAGTCGTAGGTTCGCAGACAGTTCCCGTTGGCAACCAGCAGGTATTAGATGTAGAATTAGACCAGAGCGGTATTGCATTTGCCCCCATCATTGGATTGGACTACAAGATTGGCAACTTCAACTTTGCTACAAAGTACGAGTTCCGCGCCGTTACCACAATTGAGAATGAGACAAAAGACCCCACAGGAATGATTGGCGCAACACTTCCCGGCTTTGCCGATGGCAACACACTGCGCGCCGACGCTCCCGCAATCCTAACACTCGCAGGTTCTTGGCAGATTATTCCCCGCCTTCAGGTAATGGCCGGTTGGAATTACTACTTCGACAAGGACGCCAAGATAGAGTCTCTTATGGGCGGCGACAATATGAAAAAGCTGAGCCGTAACACCATCGAGTACCTTTGCGGTGCCGAGTTTAAGGTAACAGACAAGTTCCTTGTATCGGCCGGTATTCAGTACAGCAACTTTGGTATCAACGACAACTACACAAGCGACCTCGGCTTCATCAACGACTCATTTATGACAGGTGTTGGTGGCAAGTACAGCATCAGCGAGAAGGTTGACATCAACTTTGGTTACTGCTATGCCAACTACGCTCCCGACAACAACAAAGCTTCAATGACACGCTACGAGCGCAAGACACACAACGCATCAATCGGTGTTGACTTCCGTCTCTAATAAAATAATACAAACAATCTACAAAATCGCCAATAGGCTGCATCAAAGGATGCAGCCTATTGCTTTATTATAAAAAGCCCGTAAAAGTCCGTACCAATTAAAACAAAAAAGGCTCAGTAGAAAAAAGGTGTGGTCGAGATAGTTCTATTTATCACCCTCTCGGAATATTTCTGCGGCTATTCTCTCTTTCGCGTTATATTTTATAACTTACTTTTTTTTCGGAAAAAAGTAAGCAAAAAAAACTGCACCTAAAGAAATTGTCGCAGGGCCTCCTTTGCTCGTGAGGCAACAGTGCGCTCACTCGGTCGGAGGCCCAGCTTGTCATTTCGGTTTACGATTGTTTTAAGGGTGCTGCGGAATTATAATCGACAATGCT
>JAFQVS010000063.1 GCA_017407905.1 Bacteroidaceae bacterium
TGTTTTATTATTTTTTGTAGGGCGCGTAGCGGGCTACGTAACCGAGAAAAAGAAGAAAACAGTCATTTTTGAACATAAAAAACCACGAAATAACGACTTCCAATATACAAAAAAATATCTTTAGAAATTTAAACAGCTTCTAAATCGGCCTTTAGTGCCCAATAGTTTACGCGGGTCGGTTACTTTAGTGAATTTAAGAACAGTATAAACAGAATAGTGCGACAAAATGTCTGTAAGCATAGTAAAAGTTACAAATAAAAAGCAGTTAAAGAGATTCATTCGTTTCAACTGCGAATTGTACAAGGGTAACCCCTATTTTGTGCCCGACCTTTACGAGGATATGATTGCGACGCTCGACAAAGAGCGCAACGCTGCTTTTGAATTTTGTGATGCCGATTATTTCCTTGCCTATCGAGGCGATGAGATTGTGGGTCGTGTGGCTGCTATCATAAACAATAAGGCCAACGAAAAGTGGAACGTGAGGGCCGTGCGCTTCGGATGGCTCGATTTTATCGACGACGAAGAGGTATCAAAGGCGCTCATCGACACTGTCGAGGCGTGGGGACGCGAGAGGGGAATGTGCGAGGTTCAAGGCCCGCTGGGCTTTACCGACTTTGACCCCGAGGGGCTCCTCATCGAGGGCTTCGACAGGGTGAGCACTATGGCTACAATATATAACTACCCCTATTATGCGCAGCACATCGAGAAGCTGGGCTACGAGAAAGACGTCGATTGGGTGGAGTATCTGTTTAAAGTGCCCGAGAAGAATTGGGAAAAGACCGAGCGTCTGTCGGGGCTTATTGCCAAGCGATACAAGCTGCACGTGGTAAAGTGCGGCTCGTCGCGTGCGTTGGCCAAGAGATACGGTCGCGCGCTCTTCGAACTTGTCAACGAGGCTTACTCGCCGCTCTATGGCTTCTCGCCCCTGAGCGACGGGCAGATTAAGCAGTTTATAAACTCTTATCTGCCGCTCATCGACCTGCGCTTAATCTCGCTTGTCGCCGACGAGAATGATAATCTTGTGGGAATAGGCGTGAGCCTTGCCTCGTATGCAACGGCGCTGCAAAAATCGGGTGGAAAATTGTTCCCCTTTGGCTGGATACATTTTTTAAAGCCCCTCTTCGCACGCAGCCCCAAAAGGCTCGACTTTTTGCTTATGGCGGTAAAGCCCGAGTATCAGAGCAAGGGCGTAAATGCGTTGATAATAAACGACCTTTTGCCGCGTTATATAGAAATGGGAGTTGTTGATATTGAGAGTAACCCCGAGCTCGAAACTAACACAAAAATTCAATCGCAGTGGGAGATGTTCGAGAAAGAACAACATAAACGCCGCAGGGCATATAAGAAAGAGTTATAATAATGGACGAGGATATACTTTTTAACGAGGGCGCACCGACACAGGAGCAGACGGCATATACCGACGATAATATTCGCCATCTGAATGATATGGAGCATATTCGTCTGCGCCCGGGTATGTACATCGGTAAGCTGGGCGACGGCTCGCAGAGCGACGATGGCGTGTATGTGCTGCTGAAAGAGGTCATCGACAACTGCATCGACGAGTTTAAGATGGGTGCCGGCCGCCGCATCGAGGTTGATATTGTGGATAATCACTCGGTAACGGTGCGCGACTATGGCCGTGGCATTCCACAAGGTGCTATGATTGACGCCGTCAGCAAGCTGAACACCGGTGCAAAGTACGACGATAAGGCTTTTAAAAAGTCGGTGGGACTGAACGGCGTCGGCCTAAAGGCGGTAAATGCTATGAGCGCCCGATTCGAGGTGCGCAGCCACCGCGACGGAGTGGTGCGCAAGGCCTCCTTTGCCGAGGGCGTGCTTGTGTCGGACGTAACGGAGAACACGGGCGAAGAGAATGGTACATTCGTCTCATTCACCCCCGATGGCAAACTATTCCGCAACTACGAGTATCGTGCCGCATTTGTCGAGACGATGCTTCGCAACTACACCTATCTGAATACGGGCCTCATAATAATGTTCAACGGGCGACGCATATTGTCGCGCAACGGCCTCGCCGACCTTCTGACCGATAATATGACGGCCGAGAGTCTCTATCCCATAATCCACCTAAAGGGCGAGGATATTGAGATTGCCTTTACGCACGCCGCACAATATGGCGAGGAGTACTACTCGTTTGTGAACGGACAGCACACGTCGCAGGGCGGTACCCATCAGAGTGCGTTCAAGGAGCTTGTGGCATCTACCATACACGACTTTTTTACCGCTAAGAATTTCGAGTATAGCGACATTCGCAACGGCATTGTGGCCGCGATAGCCATAAACATTCAGGAGCCTGTATTCGAGAGCCAGACAAAAGTGAAATTAGGCTCGCTGCGAGTGGCTCCCGACGAGAATAGCACCAGCGTGAAGAAATTCATCGGCGATTTTGTGAAAGTGGAGCTCGATAATTTCCTGCACCGTAACCCCGATATAAGCGAGGCGATGCTGGCCAAGATTACTGCATCCGAGAAGGAGCGCAAAGAGCTTGCCGGATTGACAAAGCAGGCACGCGAGAAGGCCAAAAAGGTGAATCTGCACAATCGCAAGCTGCGCGACTGCCGCATACACTACAACGACCCCAAAGGCGACCGCGTTGACGAGAGCAGTATCTTCATCACCGAGGGTGACTCGGCCAGCGGCTCAATCACCAAAAGCCGCGACGCAAACACTCAGGCAGTCTTCAGCTTGCGCGGAAAGCCTCTGAACAGCTACGGGATGAGCCGCGCCGTCGTATATAAGAACGACGAGTTTAATCTGTTGCAGGCGGCGCTGAACATAGAGGATGGCCTCGAAGGGCTGCGCTACAATAAGGTAATTGTGGCAACCGATGCCGACGTCGATGGAATGCACATACGCCTGTTGCTCATAACATTCTTCCTGCAATTCTTCCCCGAGCTCATAAAAAAAGGACACGTATATATCTTGCAGACACCGCTCTTCCGCGTGCGCAACAAACGAAAAAATGCACGAGGGAAAAAGGCCGCAACCGATTCAAAGGGTAAAGGCGACTTTGAGACAATATACTGTTACACCGAGGAAGAGCGCATCGCAGCCATAGAAAAACTCTCGCCCAACCCCGAGATTACCCGATTCAAAGGTCTCGGAGAAATATCGCCCGATGAATTTCGCACATTCATCGGCCCCGATATGCGCCTCGAACGCGTTACGATGCACAAGGACGACAAGGTAGATGACCTTCTGAGCTACTATATGGGCAAGAATACTATGGAGCGTCAGAATTTTATAATTGATAATCTTGTTGTCGAGGAGGATAAGCCCGATGAAGAATAATCCCACGAATAGAGAGAGCACAGCGCTTTTTGCAGGCACATTCGACCCCTACACAGTGGGGCACCACCGCATTGTGCAGCGGGCTCTGCCGCTGTTCGCACGCGTAGTGGTTGCCGTGGGACGAAACGCGGGCAAGCAGTCGCTGCTGAGCGTCGAGGAGCGCGTGCAGGCAATCGGCCGCCTCTATGCACAGGATGCGCGCGTAGAGGTGGTCGCTTACGATGGCCTCACGGTAGATTTTGCCAAAAGCATCGGAGCCGACTGTCTGCTGCGAGGCGTGCGCAGCGTAAAGGACTTTGAATATGAGCGCGAGCTTGCCGATATTAACCGACAGATAAGCGGCATCGAGACGCTGTTGCTCATCAGCGAACCGCAATACTCGGCAATAAGCAGCAGCCTTGTGCGCGAGCTTATGCACTACGGCAAAGACGTCTCGAAAATGTTGCCATAAAAACTACAACTAAAAGAAGATAATTATGAGAAAGAATATTGTATTATTGTTTGCGCTGCTCGCACTGCCTTTAACAACAATCTGTGCACAGCAGCAAGGCGCCACAATCCCCGAGCATCTTGCAAAATTACTATTCAGCGAGAATATAATATCGCGATACTACGTTGACGAGGTCAACGAGGCAAAAATGGTCGAGGAGGGAATAAAGGCGATGCTAAAAGAGCTCGACCCACACTCGACCTACTCTACCCCCGACGAGGTAAAGAGCCTCGAAGAGGCTATGCGCGGAAATTTCGAGGGCATCGGCGTGCAATTTAATATTGTCGATGATACGCTCTTTGTGATACAGACAACGCTGAACGGCCCCTCGGAGAAGGCGGGAATATTGCCCGGCGACCGCATCGTTACGGTGAACGACACTGCAATCGCAGGCGTAAAAATGGACAGAGGCGATATTATGAAACGTCTGCGCGGCCCCAAAGGCTCGACGGTGAAGCTGAGTGTTATGCGCCGAGGCCTCGCCGAGCCTCTTATCTTTAATTTGGTGCGCGACAAGATAAACACTTACAGCGTCGATGCAGCCTATATGGTCGATAAAAAGGTGGGCTACATACACATAAATTCCTTCGGAGCAACAACCCATCAGGAGTTTGTCTCGAAGCTCGATTCATTGAAGAAGCAGGGAATGAAGAACCTTATCCTCGACCTTCAGGGCAACGGCGGCGGCTATCTTCAGGCGGCAGTGGATATTGCCAATGAGTTTCTCGAGCGCGGACAGCTTGTCGTTTACACGCAGGGTCGTGCCTTCCCGCGTTACGACTATCTTGCCGAGGGTGGCGGACGATTCACCAAAGGTAATGTGGCTGTGATTGTGGATGAGACATCAGCCTCGGCCTCCGAGATTCTCTCGGGCGCCATTCAAGATTGGGACCGCGGCGTTATTGTGGGTCGTCGTTCCTTTGGAAAGGGGCTTGTGCAGCGTGCATTCAGCCTGCCCGACGGAGCAATGATACGTCTGACCGTGTCGCGCTACTACACCCCCTCGGGCCGTAATATTCAGAAACCCTACGGCGATTCCATAAGCTACGCCGGCGACCTTATGGAACGCTATAATCGCGGCGAGCTTGTGAGCGCCGACAGCATACATTTCCCCGACTCGCTTATGATGACCACAAAGCGCTTGGGACGCACCGTCTATGGCGGCGGCGGTATTATGCCCGACTATTTTGTACCGTTAGACACAAACAGATATACAAAATACCACCGCGAGATTGTGCGCCGCGGAACAATGCTCCAGACGACACTGCGCTATCTTGACGACAATCGCGAGAGGCTGCAAAAGGAGTATCCCACGATGCAGAAATTCCGCGACGAGTTTGTGGTCGATGAGGAGCTTCTCGGTCGCTTGCGCACAATGGCCGTCCGCGACAGCGTAAAACTCGAAGGGGGCGAGGAGGAGTATCGCCGCTCGATTCCTGCACTATCGTTGCAGTTGAAGGCCCTGCTTGCGCGCGACCTTTGGGATATGAGCGAATATATGGAGATTATAAACACACGCGACGATAATTTTGCAAAGGCCTACGAGCTTGTCCGACAGAGTAAAATGGACGCGGTGCTTATGAGACGCAAGGAATAGAGCGCCCCCGGACGGCCTCTGAAATATACCCCGCGAGAGGGTGTGTCAAGATTCAAAATTGGCACACCCTCTCAACTTTTTTTCGCCACTGTTGTTCTATTATGGTATTATTAAACAACTAAATAGAAAAGATGAGTATGAAAAAAAAGTATTATGCGCCGCACTCCCGAGTGGTCGATTGTGTGTGCGAACAGATGATAGCTGCCTCGAACGAGCAGCTGAACAACGGCGGGGTTATTCCAACCTCGACAAAAGAGCGTAAGAGTAATTGGGGTAATATCTGGAACGATTAACCGCCCCACTGTTTTTTTTGACTAAAATATTATTTATGAGTAGATTGAGCTTAATTTTATGTGCATCGCTGCTTCTTGTGGCAGCGTGCAGTAGCGACGATGAGCCGTCGCTCGGAAAGCGTCCCCGTCTGCTTGGGGCAACAATTGAGGATATTGCCGAGCCCTCGCGCACCACACTCAGCGACGATGGCGTTAGTGTCTATTGGGACGCCAACGACTCTCTGAGTGTCTTTCTGGGCGGTAATATAATGAATTGTGCCATCGTTTATGGCTTGCCCGATGGCCGTAACGCAAAATTTATGGTCGAAGGCTCTTTTATCATCGGTGGTACGGTGGATGATGAGGGTACGGAATATACTAATGTGGCCCTCTATCCTTACTACGAAGATGCTGCGCTTGTGGCGCCCGATACGGTGGCGACGCTCTTCCCTGCGTGGCAGAAGGCGGTGCCAAACTCTATCCCCGACGGCTCGCCTATGGTGGCGGCAGTGGGCAATGTAACAACTACCTCTTTTGCGTTTAAGAATGTGTGCAGTTTTATTCGCTTTGCGCTCACTGCTCCGAGCGATACTAAAATTACGCGCATCGTGCTTAGCTCGCCCGATAAGATTGTGAGTGGGAATATGCGTATTAAGGTGGGTGCGAATATTCCTCCCGTGGTACTTATGGACGAGGCTGGCGAGCACAGCGTAACGCTCGACTGCGGCATGACGAGCATTGGCAGCGAGCCTCTCTATCTGTTTATGGCATTGCCGCCCGTGGCTTTCGGCGAGGATGGGTGGAGTGTGCAGCTGTTCGATGATGCAGGCTCGTCAATGACGCTGACGCCGCCCGCTTTTACCTTTGAGAGGAACCATTTTTATACTATGCACGTCGATTATGTGCCCAACTGATGAGGCTTGCGGCATCTGACGAGTACTTTATCGCCGTTGTTGAGGGTGGTGGCAAATATATATGTGTCGCCACCCTCGGCTATTTTCAGACGTTTGCGCAGCCCTTGCACCGTGTCGGGGAAATTGCGCACTGTGATATTGGCCTGCTTTATGCCGTCGAGCAGGCTTTTTATCTCTTTTTTCGAGAAGGGGCTCACTCGCTCGACAATAAATGTCCGTCCGGGAAAGTCGCTTAAGAGGCTCTCGGACGTGAACAGCTGGCTGTTGGGGTGCAGCTTCTCTATGCTCATCGTGTGTGCGAGGGCAGCGTTGCATCCGCCTTTTTGTATGGCTGCGTTGGGCTCGTATAGGTACTTTTTTACTCGGTCGGTGTATGCCACGGGTCTCTGTTGCGCCTCGATTGTGGTGATGAATTGCTGCTGTCCCTCCTTGAGGATATTTATGCAGTGCAGGGCTGTCGGGGTGCTCTGTGTGCCGTGCCCCAAAATGAGCAGAAGCTCTTTGCACTCGTTGTTTACGGCTATTATATGTACCTCTTTTATGTGGCGCAGATTGCGGCAGGCTGCGGTAATGTCGAGCATCGGTGAGCATTTTATCATTGCTGCGTTGCAGCGGCTCATTAGCCGGGCCTCTAATTGGGGGATGTCGGGCTCGCAGTCGGATAGTGCAACCACCTTTCCGCCGACATTGTCGCGGCGGGCAGGGTCGGCGTATATCCAATCGCAGTGGGGCAGTGTGTCGAGAATATCCTCGCAGACGCTGTTTTTTATCTCTATGTGCCCGATGCCAAGCAACGCAAAATTGTGTCGGGCAATGTCGCACAGGGCGCTGTTGCGTTCGATGTATATTGCTCGGCTGAAATTGCGTGCCATATAGCTGCAATCAATGCCGAAGCCACCCGTGAGGTCGGCCATCAGGGTGCCTTGTGCCAGCAGGGCTTTGTAGCGTGCCGTCGCCTCGGACGAGCATTGCTCCATTGATAGCCTGACGGGGTATATTATGCCGTCGGTGGCGGCCCACGCAGGCAGCTTCTCTTTTGCAAGCTGCCACCCTTGAATTTGTGTAACAGCCTCGCGAATATCTACGCCGCTGTAGCGCGACGCTTGCAGGGCAAGCGTGCGAACGTCGTCGTTGCGGTGCGCGGCTATAAATTCTTTTGTCTCTTGGCCGAGCCTCGGAGCTTGTGTCGTGTGCGTTTGTTCCATAGAACAAAGATAGTGCTTTATCTCCATAAAGCATTGTGCCGAGCCTATTTATTTTCCCGCATAATGGGGACGATGAAAAAAACGTCGGCCCATAAATGAGCCGACGCCGAATTATTTAACTTATAGCATTATGCTTGATTAGAGCTGGGGACCTGCTGCTACAAGAGCCTTACCTGCCTCGTTGCCTGTATATTTAGCAAAGTTCTTGATGAAGCGGCCTGCAAGGTCTTTAGCCTTAACCTCCCACTCAGAAGCCTCGGCGTATGTGTCGCGAGGATCGAGGATGGCGGGGTCAACGCCGGGAAGCGCTGTGGGCACTACAAAGTCGAAGTAGGGGATTGTCTTTGTAGGAGCGTTGTCGATTGAGCCATCGAGGATAGCGTCGATGATACCACGTGTATCCTTGATAGAGATACGCTTGCCTGTACCGTTCCAACCTGTGTTTACAAGGTAAGCCTTGGCGCCGTTGGCCTCCATCTTCTTAACGAGCTCCTCGCCATACTTTGTGGGGTGCAAGCTGAGGAATGCTGCGCCGAAGCAAGCCGAGAATGTGGGAGTGGGCTCTGTGATGCCGCGCTCTGTACCTGCCAACTTTGCGGTGAAGCCGCTGAGGAAGTAGTACTGTGTCTGCTCGGGCGAGAGGATAGATACGGGAGGAAGCACACCAAATGCGTCGGCCGAGAGGAAGATTACCTTCTTAGCGGCGGGAGCCTTAGAAACGGGCTTAACGATGTTGTTGATGTGGTTGATGGGGTAAGATACGCGAGTATTCTCGGTAACGCTCTTGTCTGCGAAGTTAATCTTGCCATCGGCATCAACTGTTACGTTCTCAAGGAGTGCATCGCGACGGATAGCATTGTAAATATCGGGCTCGCTCTCTTTGTCGAGGTTGATAACCTTTGCATAGCAGCCACCCTCGAAGTTGAATACGCAGTCGTCGTCCCAGCCGTGCTCGTCGTCGCCGATAAGCATACGCTTGGGGTCGGTCGAAAGAGTAGTCTTTCCTGTACCCGAGAGGCCGAAGAAGATAGCTGTCTCGCCCTTCTCGTTTGTGTTGGCCGAGCAGTGCATCGAAGCAATGCCCTGAAGGGGAAGGTAGTAGTTCATCATTGAGAACATACCCTTCTTCATCTCACCACCGTACCAAGTGTTCAGGATAACCTGCTCGCGTGTTGTGAGGTTGAATACAACGGCTGTCTCCGAGTTAAGGCCAAGCTCGGCATAGTTGGGAACGGTAGCCTTAGAAGCGTTGTAAACTACAAAGTCGGGCTCGCCGAATGATGCCAACTCCTCCTCTGTGGGACGGATGAACATATTCTTAACAAAGTGAGCCTGCCAAGCAACCTCCATAATGAAACGTACTTTCAGACGTGTAGCTGCGTTAGCGCCGCAGAATGCGTCAACAACGAAAAGTCTCTTGTTCGAGAGCTCCTTTGTTGCAATATCTTTAAGAACATTCCAAGTCTCGGTTGTAACGGGCTTGTTGTCGTTCTTGTACTCCTCAGATGTCCACCATACTGTGTTCTCAGATGTTGCATCTTTAACGATGAATTTGTCTTTGGGCGAGCGGCCGGTGTAAACACCTGTCATTACGTTAACTGCTCCGAGCTCAGTCTCCTGACCAACCTCATAACCCTCGAGACCCGGCTTTGTCTCCTCAGCAAAAAGCTGCTCGTAAGAGGGGTTGTAAACTACCTCTGTTGCGCCGGTAATACCATACTTGGTAAGATCTATTGTTGCCATAATTAAAAAATAAATTATTGGTTAATAAATTCTGTTTTAAGTCGCGCGGAATCTCTTACGGCACCCTTATTTCTAAAGTTGCCGAAGTTTTCCAAGTGCAAAGATATATCTTTTTACTTAAACTCTCAAAATAATTAAAGAAATTTTTCTTTAATTAGTGTGAAAAGCATCGGGATATTTCTCTGTTGCACTCTTTTCTTTAGGGTTAATGCTTTGTGTGTCAACTATAAAGACTTGCTTAGGGCGGACGGTGATTATTTTGTTTTTTGTTAAAAAAAGCATCGTAAAATGTGAATTTTTGTATTGTTTTTGTGCTTTTTTCTCGAAAATGACTATTTTTGTCGGTAGTAATGTGGGCTTTTAAGGCTCGCTTGTTTTTGTCGATTCCAATATATAAAATATGAAAGTAGTTGATTTGTCGAAACAGAATACTGTTCTTAATAAGTTTGTGTCCGAGCTGCGCGATGTGAATGTGCAGGGCGATAGTATGCGTTTCCGCAGGAATGTGGAGCGTATAGGCGAGATTATGGCATACGAGATTAGTCGCGAGCTCGACTACTGCGAGACGTCGGTCGAGACGCCGTTGGGATGCTCGCGACAGAGTGTCCCCTCGGATAGTGTGGTGCTTGCCACGATTCTGCGTGCGGGCCTTCCGCTGCACACGGGCTTTCATAATATCTTCGATGAGGCCGAGAATGCTTTTGTGTCGGCTTATAGAAGATATACCGATGAGGCTCATTTTGACGTGCAGATTGAGTATCTTGCTTCGCCCCGCCTCGACGGTAAGGCTCTGATGCTTGTCGATACTATGCTGGCAACGGGCAGCAGCGCCTATCTTGGCTATCGTGCCCTGCTGACAAAGGGTGCCCCCTCGAAAGTAATCCTTGCGGCGGTTATTGCCAGCGAGTATGCCGTCGATTATGTCAGGGAGCATTTTCCCGAGGATACTATCCTCTATTGTGCTGCTGTTGACCCCTTGCTGAACGAGCATTCTTATATTGTCCCGGGGCTGGGCGATGCTGGCGACCTTTGCTTCGGCCAAAAGGAGTAAGCGGCTGTTTAAATTCGTGTGGATAAACAATCGACGAGCCTTTTCCTCTGAGGAAAGGCTCGTCGATTGTTTCTGTCTTTGGTGGTGGGAGGGGGTGTTATTTCTTCAGCTCCTCGGCAACGAATTTCTTCATCGCCTCGCCACGAAGGTCGCGCTTGATGATTGTACCGTCGGGGCCGAACAGTATAATCTGGGGAATACCCTGAATGCCGTAGAGGGTGGTTGCCTCTTTGCTGTGCGATGCGTATAGCTGGGGGTAGTTGATGCCCTCACTTTCGAGTGCCTTTTTAAACTCGCCCTCTTGGTCCCATACGTTTATGCCGAGAACGGTGAATTTCTTTCCTCCGAATTTCTTCTGAAGCTCCTTGAGGTTGGGAATTTCGCCACGGCAGGGACCGCACCAGCTTGCCCAAAAGTCGGCCAGCACATATTGTCCTTTGCCTACGTAGTCGGATAGCTTGGCGGGGGTGCCGTCGATGTTCTTACCGTCAAAGTCGGTGAACATTGCGCCCTCTTTTGTGGCCTCAAGGCTCTTGATTGTCTTGCGCTTGTTGTTGACGTCGCGGAATTTCTCGGCATATTTGATGGTGGCTGCTGCCGAGTCGAGTGCCTCGATGCTGTTGTATTTGTCTATTGTTATTGCAAATATGAAGGCTCCAAAAATGTTGTCCTTGTTCTCCTCGATGGCGGTGGAGTAGAGGCTCATTATCTCGGCGTCGATGCTCGAGAGTGCGGTGCGGATGCTGTCCATTCCAACGCCGGCTTGTGTCAGCGCCACGTATGTCTGACGCACTTGGTCTCTCTTCTCGGTGATGCTCTTTGTAAGCGCTTCGGCTTTGTCGTTCAGACCGCCGTTGTCGATAGAGTGCTCGCCTGTGCCAATGTTTGCAACAACGCCGTTGTCAAGGAATAATACTTGGCCTCCGCGGCCCATAGTAATGCGCATTGCGCAGGGCTCGGCGAGGGGCTCTTGAGAGCTGAATGTGTATTTGTTGTTGGTAATTACTGCCGAATCGCAGGGCTGGTCGTCGTTGTTTGGGTCGATTAGGTAAATTGTCTTGCCGTTAAGGGTCGAGTCGGACACTGTTCCGTTGATTGTGTAGCCTGCGGGCGGGGGTGTTGTGCACGATGCAACTGCGAGCAGAGTGGCGGTTGCGAGTGAGAGGTTCTTTTTCATCTGTCTGATATATTAAGGTTAATAAATTCAAATGGGCGTGCGAATATAGGTTAAATAAACTGAATATTGACACTTTTAATGTAATTTAACGGAATGCGCTGCTATTTGTCTAAGCTGATGACTATTTTGCCTATATTTCGTCCATATTTTCCGGCTTGCTGCACGATGACCTCTTCCCCTGTTTTATTTGTGAGGCGTCGGGGCGTGTCGAAGAGGTCGTGCGAGTGCCCTCCGAGGATTATGTCGATGCCGCTTGTTTCGGCGGCTAATTGTGTGTCGCTGTATGTGCCGGGAATGTCCCATCCGAGGTGAGAGAGGCAGATGATAATGTCGCATCCTTTGCGGCGCAGCTCGTCGGCGCACTCTTGGGCGGCACTGAGGGGCGGGAGGTATCGTACCCCCTCGTAATTCTCTCGCAACACAAGGCCATCGAGCTTTGGTGATAGTCCGAAGAGGCCTATCTTTACTCCTGAGCGTTCTATTATGGTGTAGGGCTCGATGAGGCCTTTGCAGGGGGTGTCGCTAAAGTCGAGATTGGCGCACAGGAGCGGAAATTCGGCTTTTTCGGCTAAAAGTGCAAGATTGTCGAGCCCAAAATCAAATTCGTGGTTGCCGATGGCGCTTGCATCATAGCCCAAAAGGTTCATCGCTTGAATCTCGAACATTCCTTTAAAAACATTGTAGTAAAGCGAGCCTTGCGAAAAGTCGCCGCAGTCGAGTAGCAGTGTGCTCCCGGGGGCGGCCTTTTCGCGCTCCGAGGCGATGAGTGCCGCGCGATTTTCGAGGCCTCCGCCGCCGCTCTTCTCGGGCTCAATGTGGCTGTGCGTGTCGTTTGTGTGCAGGATGGTTATTGTGTCGCCGCCGGCGCTGCAACCGTGGCACAGAATTATTGCTGCTGCGATTATTGATTGGAGTATCCTTTTCATAATTTATGGTGCGGGGAGGTTCTTTATTCGGCTTTTTTGTCGGTGGGTACTATTTTTATTCTATGGTCTATGGTGGCGCTTACGCTCTTACCAGACTTTTCGAGCGAGCTTATGTGGTTTATCATAAGGTCGCGCAGGGTGATTTTGTACTCTTTTCTGTTGTATCCGTCGGCCAACGTGCCGAGGCCGTCGTTGCCTTGTGCAAGATAGTCGCTGGTGGCTATGCGATACTCTCTTTTTTGTAGCTCGTCGGGGTCGGTGGGCAGAATCTCGCGGCCCACTTTTGCACTGAGGCATTTTGAGGCTGTGCCCTCGTCGGTAATCTGAATATGTGCACCGCTTATGGGTTCGCCGCCCTCGCGGGCAATCTCGCCGAATAATTCAAGGAGCTGACGGCCGTTGAGGGTGAGCGTTACGAGGGTGTTTTCAAAGGGGAACACATTGTAAATGTCGCCAAAGGTTATTGCACCTTCGGTAATTTCGCTGCGCAGGCCGCCTTTGTTGGTTATTGCAATGTCGATTTTTTCGTTTGTGTGTCGTCGGGCCTCGGCGAGTAGGGCATCGGCAGCGAAATTCATCAGCGGGCTCTCGGGCGATTTTACCTCTAAGGTCATTGAGGCGTGTCCGATTATGGGGGCTTTTATGCTGTCAACAGCCTTGCGCCCCTCGGCTATGAGCGTGGCAATGCGGCAGTCGGTGCTTGAGCGTGGGGCTTCGGTAACGGCAATCGTGCAGCCCTCAATGGTGCTTATCTGCTGCCCTCGGCCACAGCCCGCTGTTGTCAGAATAAGGGTGGCGATGAGTGCGGTGGAGATTTTCTTCTTTTTCATACGGCGGGGAATATTTCGGCCTCAAATTTACATTTTTATTATATAATATTGTGTGTCTCAGTCTCGCAATTTTTGTTTTTTATCGTAAAAATGGGCGTATTCCCAAAAATATTCCTCTCTTTTTGAGCCCGTTAAGAAAAAAATATTTATCTTTGCAGCCGCTTCCGGCGTAATCGCTGTCAAGGAAGAGTAACTTGATATGTTGCGTAGGAGAAACAACAATTAAAAAAAATCAAAAAAATGGATTTAATTAAAGTTGCTAAAGAAGCATTTGCTACTGACGTTAAGCGCGAGATGGAGTTTCACCCCGGTGATACAGTAACAGTAGCTTACAAAATTATTGAGGGTACTAAGGAGCGTATCCAGATGTATCGCGGTGTTGTTATCAAGATTGCCGGCCACGGTAACGAGAAGCGTTTCACCGTTCGTAAAATGTCGGGTACAGTAGGTGTTGAGCGTATCTTCCCCTTGAACTCGCCCTCTATCGACAGCATCACCGTTAACAAACGCGGTCGTGTACGTCGTGCTAAGCTCTATTATCTTCGTGCCCTCACAGGTAAGAAGGCTCGTATCAAAGAGATTAAGGGCTAAGCCATCTTGTAAAAAGAGAAATAAAAATGGCACTTTCTGCAAGGAAAGTGCCATTTTTATTTTTGCTGCTCGGCGGCACATAATTAGCTGCTCAGTAACAAAAAAAGTGTGGCTGAAATAATTCTATTTATCACCCTCTCGGAATGCTCGTGCGGCTATTCTCTCTTTCACTTTATACTTTAGGACTTACTTTTTTTCTGAAAAAAAGTAAGCAAAAAAAACTGCACCTAAAGAAATTGTCGCTGGGCCTCCTTTGCTCGTGAGGCAACGATGCGCTCACTCGGTCGGAGGCCCAGCTTGTCATTTCGGTTTACGATTGTTTTAAGGGTGCTGCGGACCGCCCTCACTTAGTCGCTTGCAAACAAGCGTCTAAGTAGCGGTTAAACATACCTCGCACTTTTTCCTTAAAACAATCGAACCTACATTGAATTTCTTTTTTATGGTGCAATAAATTAAAAGTTACCTTTTGTGCGTATTATATGCAGCTGCTCTTGAAAGCGAGAAAATCGCTTATTGATTCCTCTCTACAATAAATTTCTATTGAGCCATAATTAGCAGCTCAGTTGAATGGGTTGCACTCCAGACGGCTATCTTTTATGAGCAATGCGGCCGCCTCTTCGTCGCAGGCGTTGACAAGCACCCACACCTCGCCGCCCAATGTGGCGTAGGGCGACGTTACGGCCGAGAGGGTGTCGTTTTCTATCATACAATTTATGTGGTTCGACTGTAAAAGCCCTTGAACAATCTGCGCCTCCCACAGATTGCCGTTAAACACTCGTACCAGATGATTCTGCGGAATATTACCTTTCATATATACCTCCTTTTTGGTGATTAAACAATTTGTGAGGGTGGTTAGTTGTCTATGCTGTTGCGAATGTAAGCATTATTGCAGGAATTGGTGAGCCCGCTGAAATATTCTATTGTTAAATAAAGTTAAAATAGAGCGTGCTTCGCGCATTATCTATATTTTTGCGATAGTATGCAATTTGTGTCGCATATTAGCGAGATAAGGTCGGTGCCGCGCCTCGCAGTGCGTCGATTGCTGTGTAAAAGTATTAAACTAAAATATTGAAATATTATGTTAGACGTTAAAGTTTGTCTCGGCGAGGCCGAAGAGATGATGGAGCTTGCAATTTTGCACCTCGAAGAGGAGTATTCACATATTCGCGCGGGAAAGGCTAACCCTCACCTGCTCGACTGTGTACGTGTAAACTCGTACGGTTCCGAGGTTCCCATCAACAATGTGGCCACAATCACGACTCCCGACCTTAGGACTATTTCAATTAAGCCGTGGGACAAGAGTATGTTCAGCGCCATTGAGAAGGCTATCATCGACTCGCCCGTGGGCATTATGCCTGCAAACAACGGCGAGGTGATAATCGTGGCTATTCCCCCGCTCACCGGCGAGCGTCGTCAGCAGCTTGTGAAGCAGTGCGCGCGCGAGCTCGAAACGGCAAAGATAAGCATCCGCAATGCTCGTCGCGACTCAATCGACATTCTCAAAAAGTCGGTTAAGGACGGCACGCCCGAGGACGTGGCAAAGGATGGCGAGGAGAAATTGCAGAAGGTTCACGATAAGTATATCAAAAAGGCCGAAGAGCTCTTTGCCGACAAGGAAAAAGAGATTATGACCGTATAAAAGTCGGGGGCATCGTGCAAGGAACCGTAATAAAGAGCGCGGGCAGTGTCTATGAGGTGCGCTGCCCGGACGGCGCTGTCGTAGAGTGCAGGGTAAAGGGCAATTTCCGACTAAAGGGGATAAAGAGTACTAACCCAGTGGCCGTGGGCGACTATGTGAAAGTGAGCCTGCGCGAGGATGGTACGGCCTACATTGTCGATATTATGCCGCGCAAGAATTATATTGTGCGCAAGGCCTCGAACCTCTCGAAGCAGTCGCACATTCTGGCGGCCAACCTCGACCTGTGCTTTCTTGTGGTAACGATAAGCCATCCGGCAACATCTACCACATTCATCGACCGCTTCCTTGCCTCGGCCGAGGCCTATCGTGTGCCTGTTGTGCTGATTTTTAATAAGATAGACCTTTACACCGACGAAGAGCGTGCCGAGCTCGACTATCTTGTGGCGCTGTACGAGAGTATAGGATACAGCTGTCTGAGGGTGTCGGCGGTGGATGGCACGGGCGTTGACGAATTGCGCTCGATGATGCACGGAAAAGTGTCGCTTCTTGCAGGAAACTCGGGCGTTGGAAAATCGAGCATCGTTAATGCAATATCGCCCTCTGTGGCGGCAAAAGTGGGCGAAATTTCGCGCATACACGACACGGGTATGCACACGACAACATACACCGAGATGTTCGAGCTTATGCCCGGGAGCTATCTTGTGGATACTCCGGGAGTTAAGGGTTTCGGCTCTTATAATATGGAGGTCGAGGAGATTGCTCACTATTTTGTGGAGTTTTTCGAGCTATCTAAGAATTGTAAATATGGCAATTGCACTCACACGCACGAGCCGGGATGCGCTGTGCTCGCGGCGTTGGAAGAGGGGCGGTTGGCGCCGTCGCGTTATCAGTCGTACCTCAGTATGCTTGAGGATAAGGACGAGGGAAAGTATCGTGCGGCCGAGTAGGGTTTTTACCCTGTCTCTGAGTGGCTTTTGCTGCTCTGTTGTACGGGGCTCGTTTGCGAGTATAAAAAAGCTCAGCACCCTCTGGGTGCTGAGCTTTTTGTTGATTGTTATCTGTTGAGCGCTTTTATTTCTTGGGGTTGTTGATAAGAAACTCGGCAATCTGTACGGCATTCAGTGCAGCGCCCTTCTTAATTTGGTCGCCCACAATCCACATACTTATTCCGTTGGGGTTTGTGAGGTCTTTGCGGATGCGGCCGGCATATACGGGGTCTTTGCCCGAGAGGAAGAGGGGCATAGGATACTCCTTCTTTTCGGGGTTGTCCATAAGTACGAGGCCCTCGCCCGAGGCAACAGCCTCGCGCACCTGCTCGACACTCAGGGGCTCCTCGGTCTCTATCCACAGGGCCTGCGAGTGTGAGCGCAGGGCGGGGACACGCACGCAGGTGGCACTCACGGCAATGTCGCTGTGCATAATCTTGCGTGTCTCGTTGAACATCTTCATCTCCTCTTTTGTGTAGCCGTTGTCGGTAAATACGTCTATCTGAGGAATTACGTTAAAGGCCAATTGATAGGCGAATTTCTCTACTGTGGGCTCCTCGCCTGCAAGCACCTGACGATACTGCTCGAAGAGCTCGGCCATTGCCGATGCTCCGGCGCCGCTGGCCGCCTGATAGGTGGATGAGTGCACGCGCTTGATGTGCGAGAGGCGCTCGATGGCCTTCAGCGCAACTACCATCTGTATTGTGGTGCAGTTGGGGTTGGCGATAATGTTGCGGGGGGTGTCGTAGGCGTCGGTGGGGTTGACCTCGGGCACTACGAGGGGGACGTCGCTGTCCATACGGAAGGCACTCGAATTGTCTATCATTATTGTACCGTGCTTGGTGATTGTCGGTGCAAACTCTTTCGAGACACCGCCACCGGCCGATACAAAGGCATAATCGACGCCCTTAAAATCGTCGTTGTGTTTAAGCTCCTTTACGGTATATTCCACTCCGCGGAAATTGTAAACCTGTCCTGCACTGCGTGCCGAACCAAAAAGCAGAAGCTCGTCGAAGGGAAAATTTCTCTCGTCGAGCACGCGCAGAAACTCTTGTCCCACTGCGCCGCTTACGCCAACAATAGCTATTCTCATTTTTTTGTGATATTTGTGTTCTTTTTTATTGTTTCGGAAAAGTTGTGCAAAAGTACAAGAAAAAATGTATAAATACTGCGAATTAGTCGATTTTTTTGTAAATTCGCCGATAAATTGACAGTTTTTTATGGATAATCATTGGTTGCAGCGTGGAGAATTGCTTTTGGGGCAGGAGAAGAGTGCGCGTCTGGCCTCGGCTCATATTCTTATCGTGGGCTTGGGCGGAGTGGGTTCTTGGGCCGCCGAAATGTTGTGTCGTGCAGGGGTGGGACGCTTTACTCTTGTCGATTCCGATTGCGTGGATGTTACCAATATTAACCGTCAGATGCCGGCTCTTGCACAGACGGTGGGACGGCTGAAATGTGATATTGTCGCCGAAAGGCTCAGGGCCATAAATCCCGAGGTAGTGCTTTCTGTGCGCCCCGAGTTTATCGAGCGCGATAATGTGGATGCGCTGCTCGATTGCGCTGCGTACGACTTTGTGGTGGATGCAATTGACACGCTCGATGCAAAAGCGGCGCTTATATGCGGCTGCTGGGGACGCGGGCTGAAGATTGTATCGAGTATGGGGGCGGGTGCAAAATGCGACCTTTCGTCCATACGCATTGGCACTCTGTGGAAGAGCGAGCAGTGTACGCTGGCCAAGAATCTGAGGCGTCATCTGCGTCAGTGGCGCGGGCAATACACTCTGCCTGTGGTCTTTAGCGTCGAGCCACCCATAAAAGAGGCCATACGCCCCAACCCTCGGGGCGGAAAGCCTATAATAGGCTCGCTGGGATATTTTACGGCAACATTTGGTTGCTATCTTACTGAATATGTAATACGCAATATATGATAGAGGTTCGTAATTTGACAAAAAGTTTCGGCTCGTTGCAGGTGCTGCGAGGCGTTAATCTGAGCGTCGAGCGGGGCGAGGTGATAAGCATCGTCGGGCCCAGCGGTGCTGGAAAGACTACGCTGCTGCAACTGATTGGAGCGCTGGATACTCCCGATGGCGGCTCGATTATGTTCGACGGGAGGGCCCTGGGTGCAATGAACGGTGCGCAGCTTGCAAAATTTCGCAATGCACACATTGGCTTTGTCTTTCAGTTTCATCAGCTGCTGCCCGAGTTTACGGCCATTGAAAATGTGGCTATCCCGGCGCTTATCGCGGGACGCTCACTCGCCGAGGCCAATAAAGAGGCAATGGAGCTTCTTGCGCTTATGGGACTTGCCGACCGCGCTCATCACAAGCCCTCGCAACTGTCGGGCGGCGAGAATCAGCGTGTGGCGGTGGCTCGTGCGCTTGTGAATCGTCCCGACGTTATTTTGGCCGATGAACCGTCGGGCAGCCTCGATAGTCGCAATAAGGAGGAATTGCACCGTCTTTTCTTCGACCTCAGAGACAAATTCGGACAAACTTTTATCATCGTTACGCACGACGAGGGGCTGGCCGCTGTTACCGACCGCACTATCCGTATGGTAGATGGAGTGGTTAGTATGTGAAAAAATGTTAAATACAGTGTAGTCGATTTTACTTTTTATGTAAAATGCAGTCATATAATTGAGACGTTTATAATTGTCTTACTTGTTATTTTTCCAATGTTTGGTGTCTATGGTTCTTGCTTCTCTTTTAGCGGGAACCATAGTTTGCAAGAAAAAAGTGTTTAACTAACCGAAAAACAGACGTTTATGAGAAAGTTTCTGTTGTTTTTAGCCGCGATGATGACTGTTACTTTATCGGCTCAGGAGGGCAGAGTGCGTGCACAGCGTGATTTCGACCCCGAGATGGTTGCCACTATGCAGACACAGCAGCTGGCCGAGGCCGTGGGGCTCGACAGCTTGCAGTTTCAGCTGGTGTATATTATGAACTACTCCGATGCTGTGGCTATGCAGGATAGTATAAAGGCGCGTCGTGCGCGTGCCGAGGAGGCCCGCAAGAGTGGGCAGAGGGTAGAGCGTCAGCGTCCCACCGAGGAGCAGATGAAGGCTCGTCGCGAGATTATGGAGCAGCGTAAGGCAGTGCGTAATGCTCAGATGAAGGAGATTCTCAGTGCCGAGCAGTATGAAAAGTACCTTAAATATGCTGCCGAGCAAGAGAAAAAAGGCCGACAAAGATGGCAGGGACGCGGCGGCCGAGGTGGTCGCGGCGGGGAGCGTCGGTAATGCCGTCGGCCTCGGCGTTGCAGCTGTTTTTAGGCCTCGGCGTCGCTCGGGGCTCTAAGGTATTAAAAAAAATCGGCAGAGGCCTACCCTCTGTCGATTTTTTGATTATATGGTCTATCTTCGGCGCGCTTAGTGCAAGAATGATTAAATTTTCATTATCTTCGCAGTCGGAAAAAAGTAGTTGCGCAAACCTGTAATCTGTTTAAATTTAAACAGCCCCCCAAAAAAAATATCGCAGGCAAAAAATGCAACTACTATAAGATTTTTTAGAAATATAAACAGCTACCGAACAATAAAGAATGATAGATTTACAGATAGAGGCACTGAGCAAGAGCTTCGGCGACTTAGTGCTTTTCAGCGATATTTCTTTTACAATCGAGGAGCGTCAGCGCATAGGACTTATTGCGCGCAACGGCCGAGGAAAAAGTACTCTGTTGAAGATTATAGCAGGCGAGGAGCCCGCCGACGAGGGTAAAATAACGCTGCGCAGCGGGGTGAGCGTGGGCTATCTTGAGCAGGAACCCGATTTTGAGCCGCAACTGACGGTGCTTGAGGCCTGCTTGGGACGCAGCAGCGAAAAAACTACATTGATAGCCCGCTACGAGAAGGCCCTCGCCGAGGGCGACGAGAAACAGTTGCATCATCTTATGGAAGAGATGGACAGGCTCGAAGCGTGGGACTACGAGACGCGCGCCAAGCAGGTACTTCAGATGCTGAAGATTACAAACTTTGCACAGCCCGTGGGGCAACTATCGGGCGGGCAGAAGAAGCGCGTGGCGCTTGCATCGGTGCTCATCGAGCAGCCCGATATTATGATTCTCGACGAGCCCACCAACCATCTTGACACAGAAATGGTCGAGTGGCTCGAAGATTTTCTCTCGCGCTTCACGGGCAGCCTGCTTATGGTTACGCACGACCGCTATTTCCTCGACCGCGTGTGCAACGAGATTATCGAGATTGACGACCGTCGCATCTATCGCTACAAAGGTAATTACAGCTATTTTCTGCAACGGCGCGACGAACGCCTTCAGACGCAGGCGGCCGAGACGGCTCGTGCACGCAATCTCTTGCGCACCGAGCTCGATTGGATGCGTCGTCAGCCTCAGGCGCGTGCACACAAGGCAAAATACCGCATCGACGCCTTCTACAAGCTAAAGGAAAAGGCCGCCGCAATGCGCGACGACCCCAACGTATCGCTCGAAATAAAGTCGCAATACATCGGCAGTAAGATTTTTGTGATGAAGGCACTCGAAAAGGCCTTCGACGATAAGATTATCACCCGCGACTTTTACTACACATTCGCCCGCTACGAGAAATTAGGCATTGTGGGCAACAACGGAACGGGAAAATCGACCTTTATAAAAATGCTCCTCGGACGCGTGGCACCCGACAGCGGCACAATCGAGGTTGGCGAGACGGTAAAATGGGGTTATTACAGTCAGGAAGGCCTTCAATTTAACGAGCAGATGAAGGTTATTGACGTCGTAAAGGCCATTGCCGAGGTTATCCCCGTGGGCAATAAGATGCTGACAGCCTCGCAGTTTCTGCAACATTTTCTATTCTCGCCCGAGAAGCAGTATAGTTACGTCTATAAACTGAGCGGCGGCGAGAAACGCCGTCTCTATCTGTGTACCGTGCTAATCTCGAACCCTAATTTTCTTGTGCTCGACGAGCCCACCAACGACCTCGACATTGACACGTTGCAGATTCTCGAGGAGTATCTGCGCGAGTTTAAGGGGTGTGTGATTGTGGTGAGCCACGACCGATACTTTATGGATCGCGTGGTCGATCATATTTTTGTCTTTAACGGCGGTGGCGATATTAAGGATTTTCCGGGAAACTACACCGATTATCGCGATTGGCGCGATGAGGAACGTGCAGCTGCCGCAAAGGCCGAGGCCGAGAGGGCTGCAAAGAGTGCCGCGCCCAAAGTCTCGCGCCGCGATGATGCGGGCAAGCGCAAGCTCACATTCAAAGAGCAACGCGAATATGAGGCGCTTGAGGGCGAGATTGCGGCCCTCGAAGAGGAAAAGTCGCAGATTGAGCAGGATATGTGCAGCGGCACGCTCGACAGTGCCACGCTGCTGAAAAAGTCGCAACGCATAGCTTCTCTGTTGGAGATTATCGACGAAAAGACTATGCGCTGGCTGGAGCTGAGCGAGTTTGTTTAAGCCCCTCTCGCCGAAAAATGTTCTTTTTAAGCGCGAGCGCTCTTTGTTGTGCTTACGCGTGAAAAAAAGGGGGACGCTGTAATCCTCGGGAGTGGTACAATAAAATGGGAGCACAAAAATGTGCTCCCATTTTATGGATTGTTATTGTGCCTCGCGGCGTAAGTCCTCGGCCAGACGTTTGTCGCGCTTGACGCCTTGTCCCTTCTCGTAACAGTCGGCCATATATAATGTTCCCTCCTTGACGCCTTTTTGGTGCAGCTCTCTTGCCCACGTGTAGGCCTCTTTGTATTGCTGTGTATTGTGGTGGTGATTCATCATATAGAGCATTGCTTCGGTGTGCGACTGCTTGGCGGCTCTCTCGATGCAACTGATTGGGCTGCCCAATTGTTGGTCGCTCTCGATATTCTGTCGCAGCATATATTTTGCGTACATATAAAGCGCTTCGGCGTTGCCGGTGGTGGCTGCTGTGCGGTACAGAGTGTATGCTTTTGTAGTGTCTCTCTCGACTATTGTGCCGTCGTAGTAGTGTCGTGCCAGATTGGCTGTTATCTCTTTTGCTTTGCTCTTTTCGGCACGCTTGAACCACTCTAAGGCTTTTGCGTCGTCTTTTCTCTGCTTGTCGCTGTGGAGTATTTGGGCGAGGGTGTACATTGCTATTCCGTCGCCATACTCGGCTGCGAGGGTGAGAAATTCTATTGCCTTGTCTGTGTTCTTTGCTACTCCGTGTCCGTGTATATGGCACAGGCCTACCTTGCGTATGGCCGGGGGGTAGTTGTATTCGAGGAGCTCGGCGTATCGTCTTACTGCTATATGGTATTTTTTCTGGTTATAATAAATATCGCCATCTTCGCACATACGTTCGAGTGTTCTTCTGTCCTCGTCGCTGTAGCTGATTCTCTGTTGGCTCTCTTCGTCGCTTGTCGATGAGGGTTGTTGCTGCTCTTGGCTCTCTTTTTGCTTGCCTATGCGGGTGAGGGTGTTGCTATCGTTGCTGTAGAATGTATTGCCATCGACGCCGTTGATGCTTACCTCTATTGCGTCGCACAGGCTGCTGTTGTATAGCTCGATTCTCATCTTGCCATCGTGTGCCTCTATTGTGGGTATCCACAGGAGCGTGCGACGGTGGTCGTTGGGCGCGGTGGGGCGCATCGTGCCGTAGTCGGGCGAGTAGAATTGTTTGCTCTCGCTGTAGCCCTGAATGGATGTGTAGCGCGAGGCGCTCATATTGGAAAAGTCGGGGACTATGGGGCCGCTTGTGCTCTGGGTCTGTGGGATGAGGCAGGCGACGTAATTGGGGTTAAAGGGGCTTGAACTGCCCGAATTGTGGCTTATCTGGCCTGCTTTCAGCTGTTCGAGGAATACCTCGGGCATTGGGGCGTTATCTACTCCCTCGCGTGCTATAAGGTAGCTCTGCGAGAGGAAGCCTAAATAGAATTTTGTGTATGGCTCTTTGCTGTTGAGGGTGGCGGCTTTGCGACCCCAACTGATGCTTGTGTTCTCGAATTGCTTTCTTGTGCCCTCGTCGCTGCGTATTATTATCTCTTTGAAATTGACCATCTTCTCGGGCTCTTTGCCTTTGTAGTAGTCGTAGTCGGGGTGGGGTATTTTGTATGGGTCGTATGCGCCTGTTACTACCATTAGTTGCACCCAATAGGCCCAATTGTAGTTGTGGCGGTACATTGCGCTGCGTACAACGTCGTCGGCGGTGAGGGTGCGGGCGTAGCCGGGGGCTACCGTGCCCATAAAGTGGTCGGCGGTTTTTGTGCCTATGTAGTGGATGCGCCCGAGGTATTTGCTGTGGTCGGACTTACTCTCTATTTTGTATATGCCCGAGGGGCTGAGGTTGGCGTATATGTCAACCTCTTTGCTTTCGAGGTGCTCGATGGGGTCGAGGCCTAAGGCTGCTGCCTCTTGCTGCTCTTCGCTCGCTTCGGGGTTGGATTGGGATGTTTCAAGGTCGGTGATATTGGTTAGAAAGTCGTCGTATATGGCAAGGTCGGTGAGGGCGTCGTTGCTTGCGGCTTCTTTCAGGAAGGTTACATCTTGGGCATATTCCCACTCGTCGAGGTAGTCGAAGCGCATCTCGCTGTGCGGCGGACGACTATAACGCTCGTTGCTCTTGGAGGCGGTAATTTCGAGCGGGCCCAACATATATTCAAAGGGGTTCAGCTTTATCAGGCTGTCCGAGGCGGGGCTTGCGACTGATGCACCTAAATTGCGCTCCCAATAGTCGTACAGACGGAATTTGGGCGAGTAGTAGCGGTCGAGCGAGAAGCTGTACCATACATTGTCGGTGAATCGGTAGTTGTCGGTGGGGATGAGCTTGCCCACTTTCTTGCCGTAGAAGTTGTCGAGCTCTATTACAAAGTTTCCTAATGTGTCGGTGCGGAATGTTCGCTCCTCGACGGTTTTATCGTCGTATGAGAATTGAAGGCTTGTAAGATTGTCCTTTTCGGGGGTGATTATGGTCTTTTCGGGGCGGCCTAATTTTCTCTCTTGTTTGCTGTTTTTGTAGAGGGTACCTTTGAGGGTTATTCCGCGCTCGACGGGTTGTAGGTCGCTCATCCTTGCTTCGATTAGTTTGCTCCAATCGTATGAGGTCCAGCCGTGGGTGAGCATTATAAGGTCGAGCTGTGCGTGGCGCTGCTCATTCTCGGGCGAGAAATATTGCGAGGCGTTGGGTATATAGCCTTTCAGCTCGGAGCCTAAGAGAAGGTAGGTGTACATATTGTAGTCCCAAGAGGTCGATTGCTTGCCCGAGGCGTCGGTAACGGCCACCGAGAATTGTGCGCTGCTCTCTATGGGGCTTCCATCCTCGCGCTCGATGTCGATGGTTATCTTTTCGTGTGCCTGCGGCTTTAGATTGTGTATGTCGTAGTTGTTGCCTTTTACGTTGAGCTTTACGGTCTGTCGGTCGCTATTTTGCAATTGGTCGTGAATGACAAAGAATTGACGTTCGGCAAGGGGCAGCGCCTCGTCGAAGATGACGGCGCGTGTAACGCCCTCAAAGAGTGTGCTTTTGGCAAGGGTGAATGTGTGCTTGTTCTGTTCGGCGGGTAGTTTTTTGTAGAATCCCATTACTCCGCGATGCAGCAGCGCGAGGGCAAGCTCGCGGCTCTTTTTGTGGTTGTGTGTTATCTCTATTCTGACGTTTGCGCTATCTTGCATTATGCTTATCGCGACGCCCTCGGGCTGTGTCTCGGGAAGGTCGAATTTGTAACTTTTTCGCTTACCTTTTTTATCGGTCGATTTTACCTGTGCCGTGTATTTGCTTTTATCTTTTGGGGTCAGATTGAAACTGCCTTTTCCGTTGTGCTCGGGGATTGTCGCCAGCACTCTCTCGCCATCTTCGAGTATCACTATCGTGTCGCTGCCGAATGTGCCGTCGTGCCCGCGAAGCTCGTAGGCCACGCGCGTGGGGAGGCCGGCTACAAGATGGCCGCCCTCGGGGTAGAATGTGAGCGAGCAGTCGGGCAGGGTGGCGCTTATCCACTCGCCCCGATACATAAAGCCGCGCTTGCGGTCGAGCATATTCTTAAAGTCCCAATTGTTGGCATTTACTTTGTCGAAAATGGGAAAGACGCGGCTGAAGGGTGCTTCGTTGCTTCGGTTAAGCATATAGCGGGTGTAGGCGCGCACCTCGTAGTAGCCCGAGAGCAACAGGGGGTTGAGCTCAAATTCTCCGTGGCAACTGCCGCTGTCGTCGAGTTTGTATTTTTTTGTCTCGACTACGTAACCCTCGGGGGCGACAAGCTCGACGTACAGCACTTTACTCATTGTGCTTGCCTTGTCGCTGTTGCCGCTTGTTACGTGGGCTTTGAACCACATTGTCTCGCCCAAATAATAGGCGCTGTTGTCAAAGTGTAGATATACGTATTCGGGGACAAGGGTGCGACCCATCACAAGGGCTTTTCTTGCGGTATTGTCGATGCCTGTCTGTGCTGTTGCCGATAGGGTGCATAGTATAAAACTGTATAAAAGCAGTCGGATTTTCATATTGTTGTCTGTTGTTTGCGAAATTTGTGTTATAAAATGGTACAAACGAGTTTGTTGCGGGTGCAATTTGCACTCGTTTGTTATAATTTACAAAATTAGTGAATTGACTTTAGAAACTGTTTAAATTTCTGAAAAAAAAGTTTTATATAAAAGCTGCAAAAGTTTGTTTCGCCGTTTTTTATACTCAAAAATCTCTGTTTCTCTCTTTTTTGTGGTTGTATGGTCTGCTATATGCTCTTTAAAAAAACAACTTCTTATAATAAACAATAGTTTGTCTGTTTTTTGTGTAGTTTCCGGGCATAAAAAAAACGTACAAAATGCACCGAGCCTGTTAAAAAAGAAACAGGCCCGGACGTAGAAAAAGCTAATGGGAACTATTGTTTTTTGGCAGGCGAGAGGCGCTCTTGCAATGTCTGCATCCACTCGTACCAATTGGGGATATAAAGTGTGGCAATAACGGTGTTGACCAACATTCCGAATACTACCGCTGCACCCAGAGACAGTCGCGCCGAGGCGCCAGCACCGCTTGCAAAGAGCAGCGGCATTACTCCCAGCACAAAGGCAAAAGAGGTCATAAGTATGGGGCGCAGACGTACGTGTCCCGCCTCGGCGGCGCTGTGGCGTATGTCGTTGCCTGCTGCTCGAAAATCGCGTGCAAACTCCACAATCAATATTCCGTTTTTTGCGCTCAGGGCGATGAGCAGAATTATTCCAATCTGCGTGTATATGCTCACGGGAATATCCATTATGGCGCATCCCACGATTGCTCCCAGAAGGGCTATCGGAACGCCTGTAACGGCGGCAACGGGGCTTGTCCAGCTCTCGTATTGCGCGGCAAGCACTAAATAGGCTACCAGCAGGGCCAGCGCAAGGATGATGCTTGTCGTCGAGCTTGCGCTCTGCTCTTGATAGGCTACTCCCGTCCACTCGTACCCAAACTCCGTACCGAGGCTTTTGTCGAAGGCCTCGGCGATGCTCTGCATAAGCTCGCTTGTGCTGTATCCCGGGGCGGTGTTACAGGTAATGGCGGCGCTGTTATACATATTGTATCGTCCCTGTTGGTCGGTGCCTAAAATCTCTTCGACCTTGATGAAACTGCTGAAGGGTACCATCTGTCCGCTGCTGTTTTTTAGGCTCAAGGCAAGTACATCCTCAATCACTTTCTGATTGCGCTCTGCGGCCGACATTTTCACCTGCCATATACGTCCCAGCATTGTAAAATCATTTACATATACCGAGCCCATATAGTAGCTCAGGGTCGATAGTACCGCTCCAATGTCGAGCCCCATACTGATGGCCTTGTCGCGGTTGATGTTTAGTCGGTACTGTGGTACGTTGGCCTCGTACGAACTTGTCATTGAGGCTATTGCGGGGTAGGCGCGGCTCTCCTCGATGATGGCCTCTATGGCTTTCTGAAGCTCGGTTGTTCCCAGCGCCTTTTGGTCTTCAATCTGCATCTGGAGGCCGCCTACGTTGCCTATTCCCGGGATTGCGGGCGGGACGATGGCAAAGCACTGCGCCTCTTGAATCTCGACGTATGCCTGACGGTTGAAGCGCCGGACAATGTCGGCGGCTTTTTGTCCCTTGCCCTTGCGCTCGCTCCAGTCGCGCAGCACCACGAAAATGGCCGCGGCGTTGCTCTGCTCGCCGTTGTTTAGTATGCTGAATCCGCTGATGGCAATATTGGTCTTAACCTCGGGGTAGCTGTCAAGGATTTTCTCTATTTTCGCGGCCACAGCCTCGGTGCGGCTCAGCGAGGCGGCGGGCGGCAGCTGTGCGGCTATTATTATGTAACCGTCGTCCTCGTCGGGGATAAAGGTCGAGGGCCATTTTATGAACATCAGCAGGGCGACGACGGCCATAATGGAAAAACTCACCGCGGCAACGACGGGACGGCGCAGCAGCCACCCGACGCTCTTGTCGTAGATGCTCTGTATGGCATTGTAGAATGTGTCGAATGCTCGCAGGATAATGCCTCCGCTCTTATGGGTGCTTGTGGGGCGCAGCAGGATGGCGCACAGTGCAGGGGTGAGTGTCAATGAATTAAAGCCGCTCAGAAGCGTCGAGGCGGCAATTGTCAGGGCAAACTGTTTATATAGCTGTCCCGATATTCCGCCTATCATAGTGGTGGGCAGAAAGACGGCCATCATCACAAGCACAACGCCGATGATGGGACCCGATATTTCGCTCATAGCCTTGTCGGTGGCCTCGCGCGGAGCGAGCCCCTCGGTGTCTATTATTCGCGTAACATTCTCGACCACAATAATTGCATCGTCCACCACAATGGCAACGGCAAGAATAAGTCCGAAGAGTGTGAGGGTGTTTATCGAGAATCCCAAAAGCTCCATCACTGCCAATGTACCTATGAGCGACACGGGGATTGTGAGGCAGGGGATGAGCGTGGCACGCCAATTTTGCAGAAACAGAAATATCACCAATATCACAAGCACGGTTGTTTCGAGGAGGGTAAAGAGTACCTCCTCGATGGAGCTGCGCACAACGTCTGTGGTGTCGAGGGCTATCTGATAGTGTACGTCGGGCGGGAAATTCTTGCTTAGTTCCTCCATACGTTCGCGCACGGCTTTCGAGACGGCAAGCGAGCTGCTTCCGGGCAGCTGATAGACGGCAAGGGCGGCGGTAGGCTTTCCCTTGAGGCGCGACGAGGAATTATACGTCTCGCTGCCAATCTCGATGCGGGCAACGTCGCCCAGACGCAGCATCTCGACGCCGTTGTTGCGTATTACAATATTGGCAAACTCCTCGGCACTGCGCAGTCGGCCCTGTACGTTCAGCGTATATTGAAAGGCGTTGTCGGCGTCGGCGCCCAGCGTCTGTCCCACGTATCCTGCCGAGACGGCGATATTCTGTCGGCTGATGGCCTGAAAAACCTCGGAGGGCGCGACGCTGCGTATGCGCATTGCCTCGGGGTCGAGCCACACGCGCATCGAGTATTTTCCGGCTCCCATAATGTTCACCGCGCCTACGCCGGGGGTGCGCGTGAGCCTATCGACAAGCTGCAATTGCGCATAGTTCGACAGATAAAGCTGATTGTAGAGCGAGTCGCCCGTGAGGGTGATGAACAGTACAATGTTCGATGATTGTTTCTGCACCGTAACGCCCTGCTGCGTTACCTCGCTCGGCAGGGAGTTGAGCGCAATGTTCACACGGTTCTGTACAAGCACGGTGGCCATATCAATATCGGTGCCCACCTCGAAAGTAACAGTCAGATTATATGTTCCGGCCGAGGATGAGGTGGAGCTCATATATATCATATTATCCACTCCGTTAATCTGCTGCTCGATGGGAATACCCACTGTCTGGGCTATCGTCTCGGCATTGGCACCGGGATAGACGGCGCTCACCTGCACGGTGGGAGGGGTTATCGAGGGGTATTGGTCTATGGGTAGCACAAAGAGGGCCACTGCTCCGCCTACGAGCAACAGCAGCGAGAGCACTGTTGCGAATATCGGGCGGTAGATGAAGAATTTTGAAAAGTCCATAATGGGGTGGGTCGATGGTTATTTATCGGGTTTTTCGGTTACGGGGGTTATTCTCTGCCCGCCTCGCACTTTCATAAGTGCCTTGCTCACGTACCGCTCGTTGGGGCTGAGGCCGCTGCGTACCAAGCGCATAGTGTCATCTACGATGTTGCCTGTCTCGATGTGTCGATATTCGACAATGTTCGAGTCGTTGACGACGTATAGGTAATTTCCCAATTGGTCGGTGCCTATGGAGGCGTCGCGCACGAGTATGGCGTTTGTGGCTTTCTCATAGGGGAGTATCACGCTTATGTAGCTGCCGGGCTTTAGAAAATGGTCGCTGTTGGGAAGCTCGGCGCGCACGCGCAGTGTTCCGGTCGATAGGTCAACATTGGGCGAGAGGTAGTCCATACGAGCCTCGCGTGTGAAATATTTATCTTCGCCCAGCGAGAAGGTGATTGTCTCCTCCTTGCCCACTGCGTCTATTCTTTGCTGTTGACGCAGCCATTGATTGTCGGTTACGTCGAAATAGGCGTACATTGTGTCGTCTTTGTAGAGTGTGCCCAATTGCACGGGCGAGGCGGCGCCTGCAATGTAGCTGCCCACGGAGTAGTCGGCGAGGGTCATTAGGCCGTCGTGGGGCGCGCGTATGCGGCAGTAGTCGAGGTTGGTGGCTGCGGTCGAGAGGGCGGCGCGGGCTGTGCTCACGGCTGCTCGGCCGGTGGCTACGTTTGTTTGTGCCTGTATGACCTCGATGCGGCTCACTGCGTTGCTCTTTTCGGCCTTCAGCATACGCTCGTAGTTGCTGATGGCGTAGTCGAGGCTCGCTTCGGCCTTGCTTAGGGCGGCCTCGGCCTGTGTAACCTCATTTTGGTAGGTTGTCGGCTCAATCTCGAAGAGTATGTCGCCGCGCTTTACTCGCCTGCCCGGGGTGTAGTTCTTTTTTATGAGTGTGCCGTTGACGCGGGCTACTATGGCGACGGTGGCCTCGGCCGAGAGGTAGCCGGGGTATTCGCGGGTGAGGGTAACGTCGCTTGTTCGGGCAGTTTCTACGGCCACGGGTAGCGGTGGGGTGCTGTTGCTCTCTTGCTTGTGGCTACAGGCTGCGAGTAGTGTGCCTGCCATTGCCGTAAGAAATATTCGGTTCATATTGCTCTGTTTTTATGGGTTGTTGCTTTATTGCCATCCGCCGCCAAGCGCCTCGTATAGCCCGATGAGGGATTTTAGGGAGCTTGCGCGGGCCTGTACAAGGTAGTTGCGATAGTTGAGGAGGGTGCGCTGTGCATCGAGCACATTTTGGAATTGTGTGAGCCCTTGTTTGTAAAGTTCGAGCGAGAGGGTGAGCGTCTCTTGGCATTGGTTGACTGTCTCGCGCAGGGCTACTATCTGTTTTATGCTACTGCGGTAGAGCGAGAGGGCATTCTCGACCTCTTGCAGGGCTGTCAGCAGGGTGCTGTTGAATTGTGTGATGCTTTGGTCGAGGCGGGCTTGTGCCTCGCGCGTGGCATTAAGTTCTTTGCCTCCGTCGAATATGCTCCACGACATTGCGGGGGCTATCTGCCACGTCATACTGCGCTCGCGCGGAAGCTCTTTTAAACTGCTTGACGAGAATCCTATGGAGCCGTTGAGGTAGAAGGTGGGCAGCCAATCGCGCTTCGAGGCTCCCAAGAGTTGCGCGTAGGCCTCGGTGCGACGCTCGGCTGCGCGTACGTCGGGGCGGCGGCGCAGAAGCGCAGCAGGTACTCCCACGGCTACGGGGTCTATCACGTGGGGCAGTGGCGCGGCATTGTGCGGCCAATGGGCAAACTCCTGCGGGAAGCGCCCCAAGAGCACGGCGAGTGAGTGGCGATACTGCTGCACGGCTCCCTCGGTCGAAGGGATTGAGGCGAGCGTGCTATAATAGACCGAGCGTGCCTGCGCAAGGTCGAGCTTCGAGGCAAGGCCGCTGTTGTAGCGCACCTCGACAAGGTTCATAATCTCGCGCTGCGAGGCGGCGCTCTCGTTGAGTACCTCAAGCTGCTCGATGCTTTGCAGAAGCGAGAAATAACCCGTGGCCACATTGGCATAGAGGGTTATGAGCACCGAGCGGTACTCCTCGCGGCTTGCTCCGTAGAGCTCTTTTTGCGCACGCGAACGCTTATAGAGCGTGCCGAATACATCAACCTGCCAGCTGACGTTGGCCGCCGCGTCGAAATAACCATCATAGACCGAGGCATCGCCCGTGGCCTTTATATTGCCGCTTGTGCGGCTGCGCTGCCACCCCGCGTCGAGGCTGATAGAGGGTAGCATAAGCGCTTGTGCCTGACGCCATTGTGCCTTTGCGATGCGGATGTTATCTATTGCTTCGACGATGGAAAAATTGTAGCGCGAGGCTTCGGCAATGAGTGAGTCGAGCCGTGCGTCGCCGAAAATGTGCCACCAAGCATCGTCGGGTGGGGCCATAGAGGCAAAATTATCCTCGATGGCCCAGCTATCGGGCACTGTCTCAATAAAATCTCTTTGCTGTGCGCTTGCCGTGGTAAGGGCAAGCAGTGTGGCGGATAGTAGTGTGAGGGCTCTTTTTTCCATATATTGTAGAATATAATGGAATATTAACAGCCGAGCCCGTGAATATGTTCTTTTATTTTCTTTCAGTGAGAATATTTGTTCGTCCGAGTGGCTCTGTAAACGAGATTTTTTGTAAGTTTGCAGACAAAGAGAAAATGTTTTATGGGACGTAAGAAATTCTCGCAGCGCGAGGTTGATATAATACGCAAGCTGCTGCGCAGCAAAATAAGCGGTAACCGCGGACAGCAGAAGATGGTGCGACACACGCTGCGCACTGTGTTCGAGTTTAATATATCCGATTTTAATGTTCCCGGAAAGGCTTTCTCGCCTGCCGACCTCGACGAGTGTGTACGCCGCGGCCGCATTCAAATTCTTGATGAGCAGACTATTGAGACAATGAAACTGCGCCACGCTGAGAAAAAGCAGCACGACGAGGCGCTGCGGCAGGCCGAGGCTGTTGCCAACGGCGAGGCGCTCGATTGGGAGCAGGTGCTTAAAGAGTGGAACGAGTATTATAACGAGCATCCCGAGGAGAGGTAAGGGATTTTTCTCTCTCCTTTTCTTTTTTCCGTGCTAACAAATTAAACACCCAAAAAAGCGGAGCGTTTTTTGGGTGTTTAATTTGTTAGGAGTGTTATTGCCGCTCCTCTTTCGACAAAGAGGAGCGGTGTTTTCGGCTCAGTATAAATTTACTGTGGGTAAGAATCAATAATATATTTTTCACCATCAAGAACAGCAGCATATAATACGTACATAAGGTAACTTTTAATTTATTGCACCATAAAAAAGAAATTCAATGTAGGTACGATTGTTTTAAGGAAAAAGTGCGAGGTATGTTTAACCGCTACTTAGACGCTTGTTTACAAGCGACTAA
>JAFQVS010000064.1 GCA_017407905.1 Bacteroidaceae bacterium
CGGTTTACGATTGTTTTAAGGGTGCTGCGGAATTATAATCGACAATGCTTGCAGCAATTAGTCGCGCGAAAGTGCAGGCGCAGCTTGCAGCGCGCGGGATGCGAATGGCAAGCATTGTTAGCGCCCGGCGGTTAAACATCCCCCTCGCACTTTTTCCTTAAAACAATCGCACCTACATTGAATTTCTTTTTTATGGTGCAATAAATTAAAAATTACCTTTTGCACGTATTATATGCATCTGTTCTTGAAAATTAGAAATAGATTATTGATTCTTGTTCACAGTAAAAATCCCTCAGAATTTTACGTTGAGCCCTTTATTATCAACGCCTAAGTTTTGAAAAAACACTTTCATAGTAATAAGTAATAATGATTATAGTGTTATGACAAATATTTATCCCTTAATAGGCTTCAGGAAGTAGAAACAGGATGTAGTGAAGAAATTGCGGACCCATGGAATTCCACCGATAGCCGCATATAATTTCCTTGGACGGAGATTGAATTTCACCTCATAGTGTGGATTTATGAAATAAAGAGTCCTGTCAATGGTTTCAAAACCTTCTTTCCTTACAGTCCTTTCAAACAACTCTATCGGACATTTAGTGCGCTTTATATCCAATAGTCCGCTGACACACTCTTCATTCTCCTTGAAGGCCTTAAGAATCCATCCATATAATGCGGCCGGAAGCAAGTGAAAGAACGGTAAGTGCGACAGAAAACGGCTTTGACACAACTGTTGATGACCACCGAACGGCATATGCCAAGCAGGAAAAGAGATAAAGATTACCCCATCTTCTTTCAACATCTGCTTACACTTCTGCACAAACCCACTCTTGTCATATATATGTTCAATCACATCATGGCATATTACAAGGTCAAACTGATGTCGGAGCTCCTCTATCTGGAAAACATCGGAAGCAATGAAACGTCCTTCGGCACCCTCCTCCTCGAAGAATTTCCTGGCGTCCCTTATACGTCCCTCGCACATGTCCACACCAACTACATTGCAGCCCATACGCGAGAATGGCAATAGATTTCCGCCATCGCCACAACCAATCTCCAACACATTCAACTTGTCGCATACCTTGCAGAATTGTTGGATATAAGGAATAAAGTACTTCTCACTTGTAACAGCGAGCTCGTTAAAATACTGTCTTCTGTTATGATGTCTTGGTTGCATTTATCTTCTTATTACAAAGTCATTACAGTTCACGACGGCTACACCGTTAGGAGCCGCACCCTCTATCTTTACAAAGATATTGAGCCAACTCCAAGTTCTGTTTTTTGCGTACCAAACTCAAATCCAAGTGTCATAGAGATATGTTGGTCTCCTTTTGACTGTGCAAACGACATTGTGCTTAAAAAATACAACGATACAATTAGAAATAATTTTTTCATAACCAAATTGCTACCATCAGCTCATAGGCATATCCAAATTTGAATAGAAAGGGCATAAAAGAAAGTGTGAGCCTACTTTAACTTTTCCAAACGGTAGGCCTTCGACTGCCTTGTAGATGGATAAGAAAAAACAGCTCACACCCTTGGCTATATATGTTGTGAATACATATAACAAACCAAAGGGAGAACATTTTTACCTATTCCTATCTACTAATGAGTTGTCGAAGTTCACCGTTTAGGAATAAAGCTAAAACGCTTCCTATTTATGTCTGTTGCACTTGCAACGCTACAAAATTAGAAAACATTTTATAAATGTCCAAATGTGAGCTGTTATTTCTAATGTCTTATTTCAATGAATTTTCCAATTCAAACCTAACTATAGAAGTAAAAAGAACTTTCCTATATAGAGTATTTGGGTATCATAAGCTTGTTTTATAACACCATTCGTATTTATTAGCAAAGTTACTAATTTTGATAAAGTAAATTATCGATTTTATTAACTATTTAAGTAGGTTTTCCAATTCACTCCTACAGTTAAATTGATATATCTTTCCTCTATTTTTTTTATTAACGGCATATGTTTTGACAGAGTTATATATAAAGAAAGAAGCAAACACAAACAAAAAAGAGTCCCGAAATTCTTTGGAACTCTTCCAGCGGTGTGTACGGAACTCGTAACCGACTTGTCGCTTTTGTAGCGAAGCGGAAAAAAATAATATCAAGCTTGGTTGAATATTTTTCGGAGAAAATGGCTCATATAAACAAAAAATCCTCTCAGTGTAACTGAAAGGATTTTTGCGGTGCGTACGGCATTTTAATATCTAGTTGTATATTAAAACCTTACATTACTTTTTGAAACCGGTAGCGCAACTTGGTAGCGCATTTTCTTATCTATTTCTCGCTTTAGAGGTTGAATGTTGACTAACTCTTTTTATAAAAATATGAATCAATTTCCTTTAATTCGTTCTCTAGGACCTTGTCCATTTCATTTGATATAAACTCCTTTTTTAATCGGGTTATAAACCTTATATCGCTAAACAAACGATATAGGGTAACCATTATTCCTCCTGCGTCTAGCTTTTTCCAGTCTTCTGTTCCTATTGCATATGCGATATTGCCTACAGATGCTAAACTATTAGAAATACATAATATTTTACGGGTTCTTGCTTCGTAAAGTTTTCTATCTCCATCTTTTTGAGGATTGTATAGAAGTCCATGTATTAAGCCTACCACCATATTTATTAAAATACTCCATGCTGCCTGATTACCAATAATCTTTAAGTCTTTTAGTAAGCAAAGCGAATCGTATTGGCTTTTATATAAATTTCCTGCTAGTTCCTCAGAGAACGCTTCTAACAATGGCACAGGTAGGCCTAATTTGGTAAAAACATCAGATTTAAGATGTACGTATTGTGCAAAAATTCCAGCAGGTAATCTTAACCAATCTTCCATTACGCTATCAAAAACTTCATAAAAGATCGTTGCTAGATTTGTTGGTTCTGCAAAATGTGGAGTCCCTACTCGGCTGATTCTATAAGAGGAAAAATTGGACAAGGTACATGTGTCTGTTATAAAATTTGCAGTTCCGAATATCCAACCTAACATTGGATCATGGCCTAAAGTTTTATACCTATGATATCTCCCCTCCATATTTACTCCAAGAGCTGGAGCGCCAACCGTTGTGTCGTATGGAGCGCTGCTAAAGATTATTTGTTCCCATGATTTGTAAGATCTCTGACTAGGGTTATGACCGTGGTCTTCAAAATGTTCTTGAAATGCCTTGTTTGACCTTGAAGTTGTATCTTTTATTGTTTTATCATCATGGTCAAGCCTAGTATCTCCGTCTATCGTTTGGCCAAGGTCGCCACACAATTCTTGAATAATGAGCCAGCGAGCTGTTTGTAGAGCTGTAGCAACAAGCAGAAAGGATAGGTCTTTTTTGTTTGAAATACCTGTTTTTTTTGAAAACTCGTTTTCAATTCTATTAACCTCATCAATGCAAAACTGAAACTCCTCTTTATCTAGTAGGTCCTCTATAATGATTTCTTTGTGTATTATTCGGTTTGCTTCATCTGAACATTCTTCCCATGAAGGAATGTTACAACAATCTATTTTATCTTCATTATTGGTAGTTATTGTAATTTTGTCATCAGTGGGAATCTCTACACCTCTTTTTTTTGCCAAAATCTCTATTCTCTTTCTTATTGCTAATAGTTCGTTTGTTTCTGTTTGTATGCTTTCTTCAAGAGTTTTTAATTGCTCTTCTTGCATCTTTTGTACTTTTAGTATATCCTTTTCAGAATCCGAGTAATTATATCGTGACATGGTTATGCGGCTTTAACTTTATTCTCTGCTTCTTCTAGAATACGGAGCATTTCTTTTAAATTATCTATTTCGGCTTTGTTATTCTTGTTTTGTTGTTCTAGGTTTCGAATAATTGCCTGTTGTTTACGTATAATTTCTTTTAACATTCTTTCCTTCTCAAGTTCTTTCTTTTTATTATTAGAATATGCCTTCCATAAAAGATAAAGAATTCCACCCCGATGATATAATAGGCTAATAGGGGCAGCCGCAAAAGCGAATCCGCATGCTAATCCAACAACTCCTGCACTTAACCCTAATTCTTTTGCAATAGTTTTTGGAGATGAGCTTGGGTTGTTTATAACCTTGTCTGCTAAATTACAGACTTCTTTTATTTGCTCTTGTAAGTTTGCCATATTTTATATTGTTTATCAATTTTAATTATTATGTTGTAAAAGTATTAAATAAAACTCAAATTTAGCAACTTCTCTCAATTTTATTTAGTTGGTAGCGCATTTGCGGGTCTGGTAGCGCAAATTGGTAGCGCATTTTGTCCTTTTCTGTCCTTGTTTGTCCGCAAATGTCTAAAAGGCTATTGTTTTTAGTGATAATAGATTACAAATGCAAAATTCTGTATTTCAACGGATTTGTCTTAACTTGTTGTATATAAACAAAAAATCCTCTCAGTGTAACTGAAAGGATTTTTGCGGTGCGTACGGGACTCGAACCCGTGACCCCATGCGTGACAGGCATGTATTCTAACCAACTGAACTAACGCACCATTGTGTGTGCTTTTCGTATCTGAAAGCGTGTGCAAAGTTACGGCTTTTTTTTTAACCTGCAAACTTTTTCGCAAATATTTTTCTATTTTTTGCGATTTTTTTTGTTTTTTGCTGTTTTTTGCCTCAAAATGGCCCTTTTTTGTGTCGAAGGGGGTGTTTTTGCGGCTCTTGGCGCTGCGGTGGTTACATTCCCGACTGACGCTTCAGATATTCAATTTGTGAATCCCAAAGGTCTTTTTGGTCGGCAATTTCTGCGGGGTCGGCAAAATCGGTGATGTCGAGTGTGTGCTCGCGTGTCATTTCGTTGTAGGTTATTCGCATCTCGAAGAATGTGTAATGCTCTTCGTCGTCCCACCTTAGGCGCACATATACTCCGTTGCGCTGCGCTATGAGTGTGGCCGAGCGGTGCTCTTCTTTTCCCCAATAGAAATTGAAAGTCTTACCGTCGATGGATGTGCGGTCGGCGAACCACATAGATAGGCCGTGGGCTGTTCCGATGTATCGCCATATTATAGCTGCACTTCCCTTGAGAGGGTACTCAATGTAAATTTTTTCTTTTTTCATTGTTGGTGTAAATTTGTTATTTGCAACACTTTAGGCGTTGCAAGTTAATAATACTTATTTATAAAAGCAACTAAATGGGGTGTTTTGTTCGAATTATTTAAATAAATTTAATAAGAGGCTGTTTAAATTTCTTTTTGGGCTTATTTGTGGTTAATTTGATTCCCTTTTTGTTTTTTATGCTATGAAATTCGTCTCTTGCCGAGCAAAATGATTTAAAAAATGTTGTATAGTGTGAAAAATGTATTTAAAAATGTGATAAAAAGTGAAATTTTGAGATTTTTTCTCTCTGTTTCTTTGCGCGGATAAAATAAATTGATAATTTAGACGCTGTAAAATATGTTTAACAATTAAATTTTTAAAATATGAAACTGAATTTTTTCGTGATAGCATTGTTATCGGTGTTTTTTCTGACTGCTTGTTCGCAAAAGAGCGGCGATGCTGCTAATGGCGCTAAAACTCAGCAGGTAGAGTGTGCAGCTGCTGCCGGCTGCCAAAAGGCTGACGGTTGCAAGCAGGGTGCTTGCGACAAGGCTTCTTGCGCTAAGGCTGATGGTTGCCAAAAGGCAGATAGTTGCAAGCAGGGTGCTTGCGACAAGGCCTCTTGTGCTAAGGCTGATGGTTGCCAAAAGGCCGATGGTTGTAAGCAGGGTGCTTGCGACAAGGCTTCTTGTGCTAAGGCTGATGGTTGTCAAAAGGCAGATAGCTGCAAGCAGGGTGCTTGCGATAAGGCTTCTTGCGCTAAGGCTGAGGGTTGCCAGAAAACCGATGGTTGTAAGCAGGGTGCTGCTTGTCCCGCAGAAAATAAATAATAGAATAGTTTTAACGTAAATAACGGAGCCTTTTAAGAAGGCTCCGTTATTTTTATATATTGGTGTCTGATAAAGGACTATCTTATTTATTTGCGTCGCGCAGTACGATAAGCGCCTCGGGGCCCATATTGAACAGTAGGTCGATGATGCTTAGGTTGGGAATAAATCCGTTGCGTTGGGCAAATACCTGATAATAGGCGGGGGGTGCGGGCGGGGCGTTTTTTGCAAACTCTTGCGGCGCGGCTGCGGGACGAAGGTCGGAATAGTTGTTTTTTGCCCATTCCATCGTGCTTTCTTCGAGCGTTGCGATGGGGCGCTCAAGGCCTATGAGCCCGCAGATTGTCGCGTGCAGACGCATATTAAAGTCGAGCAGAAAGCCGTCCTTCTCTTCGTAAAAATGGGCAAAGTCATCGGCGTAATAGTCGAAGAAGGGGCTTTTGCGATAGGCGCTCTGAAGGGCGTTCCAATGCAGATGCCGCCAATTGCCGTGCTCGCTTATGCGTACGTCGCGCATCTTTTGCCCGTTGTTGTGCACAATGGGGATTGTGAGTGTCTGTGTACCGTTCTCGGTGGCTATTATGGCGCGGCTGCGGAACGTCTGTTTGACGAATGTGCCATCGGCATCAACTATCAGCCCCTGCGCTGCGTATAGCTGTGCATACAGGGGAATGGGCGCAAGATACAATGGGTGGCTTATTATGTGCATCGTGCCTTTTTATTTGAATTTATCGACGCTGCTGAAGATGCGGTTCCAACGGATTTTTCCGTCGAACCAGCCTCTGTCCTCGTCGAGTGAGAGCCATATAAAGAGTGGCTTGCCCACAATGTGGTCTTCGGGCACAAAGCCCCAATAGCGCGAGTCGGCGCTGTTGTGTCGGTTGTCGCCCATCATCCAATAGTAGTCCATTTTGAATGTGTAGCAGTCGCTCTCTTTGTCGTTTATGAATATTTTGCCATCTTTTACTTGTAGCTTGTTGCCTTCATAGACGGCGATGGGACGCTCGTAGATGGGTAGGTTTTCGAGGGTGAGGCGGATGCTCTCGCCGCGCTTGGGTATCCACACGGGGCCGTAGTTGTCGGCTGTCCATTTTGTGTAGCCGTTGAGCGGGTAGGTGTAGTCCTCGGGGTTTTTGAAGGGCTCTATCGAGGCTACTATTGTTGTGTAGCTCGAGAGTTTGCTGCGTGTAGCGTCGGTCAGAGGCAGGCAGTAGAGGCCGCCGCCGCAGTTGCCGTCCATAAGGTCTTTGCGGCTTATTCCAAGCTCGTGGCGCAGGCGCTCGGACATATTGCCTTTGAATTTCACCCAATAGTTGAATTGTACATTTTGGGGCTGAGGGCTCTTTTGTCCGTTGATGTAAATTTGTTTCTCTTTTATGGCGAGTGTGTCGCCGGGAAGGCCTACGCAGCGCTTTACGTAATTCTCGCGTCTATCGACGGGGCGCCACAGCTTGCGGCCGTATATGTGCGCATTTTGCTCGATGTATTTGCTTCCGGCGGCGTAGTAAAGGTCGTAAACGGCGCGTCGGCGTTCGGGGCTGAGGCTGTCCATTGGCGGGGTGTTGGGGTAGTGCTCGGCGCCGATGAGGTAGCACTCCTTGTAGTAGTCTATCACTTGCGGATTGGTGGTGGCGGTGTCGCCTGCGGGGTAGTTGAACACGACAATGTCGCCGCGCTCAATATCCTCGAAGCCGGGCACGCGCTCGTAGTCCCATTGTATGGCGTCAATATAGCTCTTGCCGCCTGTTACGGGCATTGTGTGCTGTGTCAGAGGCATACTTAATGGGGTGTTGGGCTTACGCGCTCCGTAGTTGGCCTTGCTGACAAAAAGGTAGTCGCCCACGAGCAGCGATTTTTCGAGCGACGAGGTGGGAATGACGTAATTCTGAAAAAAGAATTGGTTGACAAAATATACGGCCACAAGGGCAAAGACTATGGCGTCTATCCAGCTCATTGCGGTGCGCAGCAGCTTGTTGGGCGAGTTTTTCCACCAGCCCCACGGGATGAATTTGGTGGTGTAGTTGTCTATTATGAATGGTACGACAATTAGTCCCAACCAACTTTTTACCCATAGGAGGAAAAGCAGATAGAGCGGCAGTGTTATTGAGAGTTTTATAAGGTCTTTGCGTGTGGGCTTTCTCATAATTTATCTGTTTTTATGGTGGAAACGCGCCTTGCGTCGCCTTTATTGTCTTTTGTGTGTTAACTTTTTTAAAAATCGAAAAGGTCTTTCATTCCTAAGAATCCGCTGTGTGTGTGCACATATTCGGCGGCAAGAACGGCGCCGAGTGCAAAGCCGTTGCGGTTTTTTGCATCGTGGGTGATGGTTATTGTGTCGGCCTCGGAGGTGTACTCTACTGTGTGGATGCCGGGAACCTCGTCGCGGCGCACTGCGTTGATGCGCAGCTTGTCGTCGGCCGCCTCTTGGCCTTTTGTTACGCTGCCGTCGGGGTTGGTAACGTCGCCCAGAATCCACGAGCTTTTACGGTCGAGGTTCTCTACTATCGCCTCGCCCAGAGTGATGGCTGTGCCGCTGGGGGCGTCGAGCTTGTGAATGTGGTGTGTCTCTTCAATCTGTACGCTGTAAGCGGGGAAACGGTTCATTATCTTTGCAAGATAGCGGTTGACGGCCGAGAATATTGCAACGCCGAGGCTGAAATTGCTCGACCAAAAGAGGGTTTTTCCCTCCTCGCTGCACAGACGGCGCATCTCCTCGTCGTGGTTGTGAATCCATCCGGTGCTTCCGCTTACAACCTTTACGCCGGCTCTCATTGCGTCGATGCAGTTGTTGTAGGCAACGGCGGGGGCTGTAAATTCTATTGCAACGTCGGCCGATGCAAATGTCGGGCCGTAAATGTCGTCTCTGTTCTCAATGTCTATTATTGACACAATCTCGTGTCCACGCTCAAGGGCAATTTTTTCGATTGTCTTGCCCATTTTTCCGTATCCTATAAGTGCTATTTTCATATTATGTTCTTTTATGCGGTGCGAAGATAGCGAATTATTTAGAATTTTTTTCTTATTCTTTTGTACGATTTTATTAAGAATTAGTGCTATTTTTGCGAGATTAACAATTTTATGTCATTGCCGACGCAAAATATTGACACACGCCTGCTGCACGCCGATGCGGCTTACTCAACTGTGTATGCTCTGCAAATTACCCTCTCCTGTGTATGTAAATATCAGATAATAAACAAATTGCACAGTTTTATTGCGCAATTTTGCCCTATTGGGTCAACTGCACCGCAGCTTGCAACCGACTTTTGCGTGTGATTATGAATGACATTTAATAAATTAACATTATGAAACAGAATTACTTAAAAGAGCTAATGACAGCCCTGTTGCTGCTCTGTTGCACAGCGGCAAGCGCCGCGGATTTTGAGGTTGATGGAATTTATTACAACATTTTATCCTCTGAGGATAAAACCGTTGAGGTAAGAAGCGGTAGCAACAAATATACCGGCTCGGTAACAATCCCCGCGAGTGTTACTTATAATGGTGAAGCATACAGTGTAAAGAGCATCGGCAACAATGCGTTCAGAAGGTGGCACGGCCTTACAAGCATTGAAATTCCAAGCAGTGTAACAAGCATCGGCTCTTCTGCGTTTTATGATTGTGCTGCTCTTACAAGCATTGAAATTCCCTCGAGTGTAACAAGCATAGGCAATAGTGCGTTCAATCGTTGCGCCGGCCTTACAAGCATTGTAATTCCCTCGAGTATAACAAGCATCGGCAACTATGCGTTCGCTTATTGCACCGGCCTTACAAGCATTGTTGTCGATGAGGGAAATACCATTTATGATAGTCGAGGTAATTGTAATGCCATTATTAAGACTGCATCAAATACTTTGATTTTAGGTTGTAAAAATACTATTATTCCCGAGGGTGTTACAAGCATAGGTAATCATGCGTTCCATGATTGCACCAGCCTTACAAGCATTGTAATTCCTGAGGGTGTTACAAGCATAGGCGCGGCTGCGTTCTTTGGTTGCGACGGCCTTACAAGCATCGAGATTCCCGCGAGTGTAACAAGCATCGGCGACTATGTGTTCTATTCTTGCGACGGCCTTACAAGCATCGAGATTCCTGCGAGTGTAACAAGCATCGCTGAGTATGCGTTCAATGGTTGCACCGGCCTTACAAGCATTGTCGTGGATGAGGGAAATACCGTTTATGATAGTCGAGGTAATTGTAATGCCATTATTGAGACTGCATCAAATACCTTGATTGTGGGTTGTAAAAATACTATTATTCCCTCGGGTGTAGCAAGTATCGGTAGTGGTGCATTCGAAGATTGCGACGCCCTTACAAGCATTGAGATTCCTGCGAGTGTAACAAGCATCGGTTACGCTGCGTTTTCTGGTTGCAGCGGCCTGACAAGCGTTGAAATTCCAAGCAGTGTAACAAGCATAGGTATTTGGGCGTTCTGGGGTTGCACCGGCCTTACAAGCATTACTTCGCACATCGCAGCCGAGAATCTGTTTGCGCCCGGCAACAATGCCTTTAGTCGCGTAAATAAAAGTGCTTGTACCCTTTACGTGCCCGCAGGTGCCAAGGAGGCTTACGCTGCAATGGAACAGTGGAAAGATTTTAAAAACATTGTAGAATTTGAGCTCTGATGGAAGCGACGCAACAGCCATCGAGAGTGTGGAGACAGAGTGCGCTGCCCCCGCTGTTTACTACGACCTCAGCGGCCGCCGTGTAGAGAATCCCGAGAAGGGCATCTACATTGTGAACGGACGTAAGGTTTTTATTAAGTAACTATAATAATTATTTATAGCGTAGAGGCTGAGTGAAAACTGCTCCTCTTTTTTGTAATAAAGAGGAGCTCCCCAGCGGGGTGAGGAGTTAAAATAACCACAAATAACATTATTTATAAACACAATCGAACTCCTCAGACGCTACGCGCCAGCTCCTCTTTGTCGAAAGAGGAGCGAAAATAACACTCCTAACAAATTAAACACACACAGAAAGTACCGCTCCTCTTTTTTGTAATAAAGAGGAGCTCCCGAGCGGGGTGAGGAGTTAAAACAACCACAAGCAACATTATTTTTGATGCACAATCGAACTCCTCAGCCGCTGCGCGCCAGCTCCTCTTTCGACAAAGAGGAGCAATAATAACACTCCTAACAATTTAAACACAAACAGAAAACACAGCTCCTCTTTTTTGTAATAAAGAGGAGCTCCCTGGCGGGGTGAGGAGTTAAAACAATCACAAACAACATTTTTTATAAATACTTATGCAGCTATTCTCTCTTTCATTTTATACTTTTGACCTTACTTTTTTTTGGAAAAAAGTAAGCAAAAAAACTGCACCTAAAGAAATTGTCGCTGGGCCTCTTCCCCCCCCTGAGTTAAAAACTTTTAAAAATTCCGAAATAATTTGCATAAAAAATTGTAACCTTTCGCATCGAGCCGACGTCTTATAGGTACAGAACAAAAATTATTAACCACACAAAAAAAAGAAAGAAATGAAAAATCTACTCAAAATCATCATCGTAACACTTATGTTCGTTACACTGCTGCCCGTCCAATCGCAAGCACAACAATATAGCGAAAGCCAAATTATGCAAATGGTCGAGAATGGAACCCTCAGTAGCACAATTATCGAAAATATGATTAAACAAGAGATGGAAACCGAAAATTATATACTGAGAGAGGAGCAAAGAAGAATTGACAGAAGTATTGAAGTTACATACATTACAGTAATTACACTGCTTGTGATAGTGTCAATAATAGTGCTCATAGTAATATATTTCCGCAATCTTGCCAAGAAAGACGCCCGCGAAAAGGAATATTTGATAACCCTCGTTGACAAAGGCGCAATCGCCGACGCCAACAACGAGAATCTGCAAACGATAATAAACGCAAAAAAAGAGAAGATAATTACCGCGCAGAATAAATTCCTAACAGACAGCACCCTGCTTGCAATAGGCTTTGCGGTGATGTTTTACTCATTTACCGGCGGCGGACATATTGATGAATTTATTCTACTCATAGCCATAATCCTATTCTTCTCGGGGCTGCTGCGCCTTATTATACGCACGGTATTTCTTATAATAGAGACAATAAAAAACCGCCGCCGAGTGCAGGCAGCAAACAGCAACAACGAACCAATTGAAGTAAAAAATAACGACACACAAGAGGAGCAACAATGAAAAACCCCGAAGATATTCTGTGGGTAACAAGGGTGCTTCTTTTTAACGACAACAGAGCCTACACGCATCTGATGGATAAATATCTGCCGCACGTGCACCGATATTTTCTTATTCTGACAAAGGGCAACAGTGCTGTGAGCGACGACCTTACGCAAGAGACATTCATAAAAGTGTGGCAAGGGCTCGGAGGCTTCAAGCAGATTACGTCGCTGCAAAATTGGATTCTAAAAATTGCCTTCAACACCTTTGTAAGCTATGCGCGAAAGGAGAAAAAAGAGGTTTTTTTGGAACCGCTCGACGACGAGGCAAAAGCATACGAAATTGCCGACGACGAAGCACCCCAACCACCCGACGAGGATGCGCTGCACCGTGCCATCTATCGGCTCGGCACAAAAGAGCGAGAGTGTGTAACGCTATTTTACCTCGAAGAGAAAAAGATAAAAGAGATTGTAAAAATAACCGGTTACTCCGAGGGCAGCATATAAGCCTATCTGTCGCGCGCACGAGGCAACCTTCAAAAAATACTCAAAATAGAATGAAAGAGCGAGACAAAATAATATCCGAGGCACTGAACAAGAGCTTCGCACCCGATGAGAAAAAAATCCACGAGCTTCGCCTCGGGATTCAAAGGCAGCTGCCGCCGCGTCGTCGCACAAACATATTTGTGCTTGTAACCCTTGCAGCCTCAAGCACGCTGACAACCCTTTTTATGCTTGTGCAGTGGAGCAACATAAAAACAATACTCGAAAAATTGCAGAGTATCGCAACCGCCCCCATTGCCGACAAAGGCGACACTATAATGTATATATTAGGAGTGATTATTGTAAGCTACATAATAATATGGCAGATATTCAGTCTTATAGACGACTACCACTCAATAAAAAACGAGGATAATCTCAGACAGATTCTCGGCCACCGAGAATAAACTACCCTACTCATTTTCAACTTACAAAAGAAACGACTATCTTTGCACCGCTTTTCCATTAAAAAGGAAAAGCGGTGCAAAGATTTATTAACAAAGAAGATGCAACAGTTTCCCGCGCACAATTAAGGCGGGAAAAAATTTAGAAGCTGCCCGACAGCCTCTCTTACAGCATCTAAGAAACAACAGATTATAAAAATATGGCTCTTAAAGCAGGAATTGTAGGCCTACCGAATGTAGGAAAATCGACACTCTTCAACTGTCTCTCAAGCGCAAAGGCTCAGGCAGCAAATTTTCCATTCTGCACAATTGATGCACAGATGGGACAGATTACCGTCCCCGACGAGAGACTCAACAAGCTGGCCGAGCTTGTTCACCCCGGACGCATCGTGCCCGCAACGTGCGACATTGTAGATATTGCAGGCCTTGTAAAAGGCGCCAGCAAAGGCGAGGGATTGGGCAACCAATTTTTGGGTAACATACGCGAGACTGATGCCATTATCCACGTACTGCGCTGCTTCGACAACGACAATATTGTACACGTCGATGGCTCGGTTGACCCCGTGCGCGACAAAGAGATTATCGACATTGAGCTTCAGCTGAAAGACCTTGAGACTGTCGAGAATCGCATAAAGCGAGTGGAAAAGCAGGCTCGCGTGGGCGGCGACAAGCAAGCAAAATTAGAGTACGAGGTGCTTATGCGCTACAAAGAGGCTCTTGAGGCCGGAAAATCGGCTCGCACCGTTGTGTTCGACACCGACGACGAGCAGCAGGCAGCAAAAAACCTCTTCCTGCTCACCTCGAAGCCCGTGCTCTACGTGTGCAACGTCGATGACACCTCGGCAGCCTCGGGCAACAAATATGTCGATGCAGTGCGCGAGGCCATAAAGGACGAGAATGCCGAGCTGCTGATTATCTCGGCACAGACCGAGTCGGACATTGCCGAGCTCGAAAGCTACGAAGAGAAACAAATGTTCCTCGAAGATATGGGCCTCAGCGAGTCGGGTTGCGACCGTCTGATTAAGGCCATATACAGCCTCTTGAACCTTCAGACATTTATCACCGCGGGCGAGATGGAGGTTAAGGCGTGGACTTTCCGCAAAGGGTGGAAGGCACCGCAATGTGCAGGCGTCATACACACCGACTTTGAGAAGGGCTTTATCCGCGCCGAGGTTATAAAATACGACGATTATATTGCGCTGGGCTCCGAGGCCGCCGTAAAAGAGGCCGGAAAAATGGGCGTCGAGGGCAAGGAGTATGTTGTGCAGGATGGCGACATAATGCACTTCCGTTTCAACGTATAAGCATTTGATAATAATGACTACCCTACCCTGCGCATTTGTTTGGGACCCGTCGATGAGTCCATTCTCGCTCTTCGGGTTCGAGATACGCTACTACTCTATCTGCTGGATAGTGGGCCTTGCATTGGGCTATTTTATTATGCAGTATCTTTATAAAAAGCAAAAGATAGCCGACGAGCTTTTCGAGCCGCTTTTTATGTACTGCTTCTTCGGCATACTCATCGGTGCACGCTTGGGACACTGTCTGTTCTACGAGCCACAGTATTATCTGTCGCACTTTTGGGAGATGATTCTGCCCATAAAAATGACCCCCGACGGATGGAAATTCGTTGGTTATCTGGGCCTTGCGAGCCACGGTGGCACGATAGGACTTTTCACGGCTCTATGGCTCTACTGTCGCAAGACAAAAATGAAATTTGCCATTGTGCTCGATAATATTGCAATTACAACCCCCATTGTGGCGGCAATGATACGCTTGGGCAATTTTATGAACAGCGAGATTTTGGGCCGCGCCACCGACGGGCCTACGGGCATAATATTTGCACAGGTCGATAATGTTCCGCGCCACCCTGCACAGCTGTACGAGGCAATAGCCTATTTGCTGTTCTTCGTCGGCGGATGGCTGTTGCAGCGCAAATTTCCGCAAAAGGTGGGCACGCTGTTCTATTTTGGCTACTGCCTTGCGACAATCTTCACATTCCGCTTCTTTGTCGAGTTTTTAAAAGAGGTTCAGGTAGATTTTGAAAATGGAATGCTGCTTGATATGGGACAGATTCTGAGTATTCCGTTTATGATAATTGGAGCAGCCTGTATGCTCTATGGATGGAAGAAAAAATAAAGAATGCAAAAAACAGACAGCCGGGTAACGAAAAAAATTACTCGGCTGTCTGTTTTTTATGCACTGCGCCGTAGAATATCAGAATCCATCATTTTGATAAAAAAACAACGACAATTGTTAATAAGTATAAAAAGAATCATATATATTTGCGCTAAACAACGAATATATACAGCGCCAGCCGCAAAAAATAGTCAATCTTTCTCGCTCGCCTGTTGCTATATTCGCAGATACATACAATAACAATGCAAAAAAAATAACGTGCCTATGAAATAACGAAAAAATAAAAAAGAGATAAAATAATGAAGCGTTAGCTTTATTATTGCTTATCGAAATTCGCCAAATTTTTATTAAGCCACAAGAGTAAAAGTTGATGCTCACGTCATTTTGGCGTGGGCTTTTACTCGTATATGTGGCTAAGGTGTTTGGCGATACCTCGATAAGCATAGAAAGGGTTTTAGTCCGCGCTTTTTTATTGTCTGAATTTTAGGACTACGTTTTAATAGACTATTCGACAAACTACAAAATTTAATTATATGAAAAGATTTTTATTTACTTTACTTGCTCTTGTATCGCTTACAACATTTGCACAGGATATAATTATTTGCCGTAACGGCGACGAAATTTCGTCTAAAGTGCTTAAAATATCAAAAACAGAAATTGAGTACAAAAAATGGACAAACCAAGATGGCCCTGCATACACTATCGAAAAGGCCGATGTGTTTATGATTAAATACCAAAATGGCGAAAAGGATGTGTTTAAAGAGACACCGGCAGCACAAACATCATCGGCCGGTGAAGAAAACCCCGCCGCCAGCGAACAAGGCCCCAACGAACCCATAATGGCAACCCCCGCCGACAATAATGCCGAGCTAATTGCCGAATATAATAATGAGGTTCACGAGTATTTTCTAAAATATCCCGAGAAAAACAAAGTTAAAAAAGCAAGTAAGTATATAAGTATTTTAGGTATTACCGCCTCTTCCATTCTCTCGACCGATGACATTGAAATATCTTTGATTCAAGTAAATGACGAGAATTCTTATCATTTTATAGACGGACACAGTATAGGAGAAACCATAAAAACACAATATGAACCATATCCAAATTATCATAGACCAAAATACGCAATTGTTATTAAAAATAAAACGTCTCGTGTAATTTATATTGATAAGGCCGCGTGCTTTGGCTCATCGTCAATAGGAGAAACTAAAAAGTACTATGACCCTACAGAATATACCGTTACCGAGGGTGATAACTCGGGTAGCGGTGCAAGCGTTAATTTAGGCTCGGTTGCCGACGCATTAGGCGTAGGAGGTGCTGTGGGAACATTGGCCGGCGGTGTAAATGTAGGCGGAGACAAAGGAAAATTCAGTGCTACCACCACTACCTATAAGGATGATAGAGTTTTAACCATCCCGCCACAATCTTCGGTAGCTCTCTCGGAGGACGCATATAGAAAGCATCCGACTAATAAAAATGAGTATATTATTACCGGTTCATACGAATATCACAAGTTACCGGAATTATCTTTAAATGTTGATGAAATAAAACAATTTACCGAAGATAACACACCAAGCAACATAGTAAATTATATGATAACCTACTCTTTAGATAAAGAGTTAAAGAATTGTTTTATGGTAAATTTTGGTGTATATGTAAAAGAGGTTTTTGGATTATATAGTTGGATATATTATTTTGATAAAGGATTAAAATCAAAGACACCAAAAACAATTGTTGCTGGATATTTTCAGTAGCCAATTTTTAAAGTATTTAATTCATTTGTAGGTAATAAATTCTATTTAATTGTTATCGGCAGCCGAATATTATTTGGTAATATTCGGCTGCCGATAACTTGTTAATATGTCCTTGTCTCGTAGAGACGCTCTTTCTGGCTCATTGCTGCCAGCCTCTGAACCTCGCTCAGTTGCAGCATCATCGCCTCGGCCAGACGCGTGCCATACTCGCTGTCGGCAAGGTAGCAGTGGGCAGCGTGTCGGTATTTTATATTCTGGCTCACGGGCAACATATCCTCGGCTGTGTTCGAGATTAAAAGGGCGCGCTTATCCTCGCTCATAAGCCTGTACAGATTGCCCGGCTGGCGGAAGCAGTCGTCGGTGCGCTCGTCGTAGGGGTTGTAGCGCATACTCTCGCCCGCTGCATCGCAGTGAGCATATTGGGCGCTGCCAACGCTCCACTCGTCTATACTGTTGGGCGAATAGCCTTTTGTCGGGCCCTCGTTGCCATCGACGCGCATTGTGCCGTCGCGGTGGAAGCTGTGCAGGGGACAGCGCGGACGGTTCACGGGTATCTGGTCGTGATTTACGCCCAGTCGGTAGCGCTGTGCGTCGCCGTATGAGAATAATCGTCCCTGAAGCAGTTTATCGGGCGAGAGGCCGATGCCCGGGACAATGTGTGCGGGGTTAAAGGCTGCCTGCTCAACCTCGGCAAAGTAATTAGAGGGGTTGCGGTTGAGTTCGAGCACGCCCACCTCGATAAGCGGATAATCCTTGTGGCTCCACACTTTTGTAACGTCAAAGGGATTCTCGCAGTGCCTACGGGCTTGCTCCTCGGTCATTATCTGAAAATAGAGCGTCCAACGGGGGAAATTACCCGCCTCGATGGCTGCGAAAAGGTCGCGCCCGTGGCTCTCGCGGTCTTTTGCTATTATTGCCGCAGCCTCGGCATTTGTAAGGTTTTTTATACCTTGTTGGGTACGAAAATGGAATTTCACCCACACACGTCTGCCCTCGCTGTTTATGAGGCTGTATGTGTGCGACCCGAACCCGTGCATATTGCGGTACGAGGCGGGGATTCCGCGGTCGGACATTACAATTGTTACCTGATGCAGTGCCTCGGGCAGCATTGTCCAAAAGTCCCAATTGCTCTGTGGCGAGCGCAGATTGGTCTGCGGGTCGCGCTTTATGGCGTGATTAAGGTCGGGGAATTGCAGTGGGTCGCGCAGAAAAAATACGGGGGTGTTGTTGCCCACAAGGTCCCAATTGCCCTCGTCGGTGTAAAATTTTATCGCAAAGCCTCGAATGTCGCGCTCGGCGTCGGCGGCGCCTCGCTCGCCCGCCACTGTCGAGAAGCGCACAAATACGTCGGTGCTTTTTCCAATATGCGAAAAGAGCGAGGCGCAGGTATATTCCGTTACGTCGTGTGTTGTAACAAATTTTCCGAATGCTCCACTACCCTTTGCGTGCATACGACGCTCGGGGATTACCTCGCGGTCGAAATGAGCGAGTTTCTCTATCAGCCAATTATCTTCGAGGAGGATGGGGCCGCGGCTGCCTGCGGTGAGCGAGTTTGTGTTATCGGTAACTATTGCTCCCGATTCATTGGTAAGATTTTTTTTGTTCATAAATTAAGCTGTTAAGAATTTTTTAATCTTAACAGCCTAATATGTAAAATTGTTCAAGGGTGCACAAAAAGCGGGGTAATATTATTTTCCCTTTACTATTCGCTTAATTTCGTTCAGTTTATTAAGCGCTTCGATGGGGGTAAGATTGTTAATGTCGATGCCTAAAATCTCGTCGCGCACTCCCGCAAGGACAGGGTCGTCCAATTGGAAAAAGCTCAGCTGAAGCCCCTCGCGGCTCTCGGCAATGGCGCCCGCGGCCGAGCTTTTAATCTCGCCCCTATTGTCGGCAGCTTCGAGTTTCGAGAGAATCTGCTCGCTGCGCTTGACGATGCTCTTGGGCATTCCGGCCAATTTTGCAACGTGAATACCAAAGGAGTGCTCGCTTCCGCCGGGCATCAGCTTGCGCAGAAAAATCACCCTTCCGTCAATCTCTTTTACCGATACATTAAAGTTTTTTATGCGTGCGAAGCTCTTTTCCATCTCGTTCAGCTCGTGGTAGTGGGTGGCAAAGAGGGTGCGTGCCCTACCCTTGTCCGACTCGTGTATGTGCTCGACAATTGCCCAAGCAATTGACATTCCATCGTATGTTGATGTTCCGCGTCCAAGCTCGTCGAAGAGTACAAGGCTGCGAGGCGATAGATTGTTAAGAATATTCGCAGCCTCGGTCATCTCGACCATAAAGGTTGATTCACCGGCCGAGATATTGTCGCTTGCACCAACGCGTGTAAAGATTTTATCAACAATTCCCACCGTTGCACTGTCGGCCGGGACGAAGCATCCTATCTGTGCCATCAGAGTGATGAGCGCCGTCTGACGCAGAAGCGCCGACTTTCCGGCCATATTGGGGCCCGTAACAATTATTATCTGCTGTACGTTACTGTCGAGATAAAGGTCATTGGGAACGTAATTCTCGCCCACAGCCATCTGACGCTCGATTACAGGGTGGCGACCCTGCTTAATATCGAGAATATCATCCTCGGAAATTACGGGGCGAATATATTTGTAGGCACGCGACACGTTGGCAAAGGAGAGCAGAACGTCGAGGCGCGCAAGATGCGTTGCATTGAGCTGAATAGATTGTATATACTCGGCCAACGACGATACAAGCTCGCTGTAAATTTTTGTTTCGAGTGTAAGGATTTTTTCCTCGGCACCGAGGATTTTCTCTTCATATTCCTTGAGTTCTTGGGTAATGTAACGCTCGGCGTTTACAAGTGTCTGCTTGCGTATCCACTCTTGCGGTACATTATCTTTGTAAGTATTTCTTACCTCGATATAATATCCAAAAACATTATTGAACGATATTTTCAGGCTGGGAATGCCCGTGCGCTCGCTCTCGCGCTGTTGCAGCTGCATAAGATAATCCTTGCCGTTGTAGGCAATTGCACGAAGCTCGTCGAGCTGTGCATCGACCCCCGAAGCAATTACACCGCCTTTATTCAAAAGAAGGGGCGGCTCGGGGACAATCTCACGCACTATTCTATCGCGAATATCGGTGCAACAGTCGAGCTGCGCGCCTATCTGTTTTATGACGCTGTTCGACGATGCCTCGCAGGCTTTTTTTATGGGCTCAATGGCCTGTAAAGCCAATTTCAGCTGTACAAGCTCGCGCGGGGAGACACGCGCCGCCGCAACCTTCGAGATTATGCGCTCAAGGTCGCCTATCTGACGCAGATTCTCGTCGATAATATCGCGAAATTGAGGCTCGCGGAAATAATACTCGACAATATCGAGGCGCTCGTCGATGGGCTTTTTGTCCTTAAGCGGAAAGACCATCCAGCGCTTGAGCAAACGCGCACCCATAGCCGTAACCGTACGGTCGATGACCGAGAGGAGCGACGAGCCACCCTCGTGCATAGAACCCAAAAGTTCGAGGCTGCGAATGGTGAATTTATCGAGACGCACGTAACGCTCCTCCTCGATGCGCGATATATTGCGTATGTGCGATATTTGTGTGTGCAGCGTAACGCTCAGATAGTGCAGCACGGCACCCGCGGCAATTACTCCACTGCGCAGATGCGAAATTCCAAAGCCTTTCAGATTCTTTGTCTCGAAATGTTTCGTCAGCTTCTCGGTGGCAAATTCATCGGTAAAAACCCAATCGTCGAGCTCGAAAGTAAGATTTTTATTGCCGAAGCACTCCTCGAAGCGGCTTTTCATTCCACGCTCATAGAGAACCTCCTTCGGGCTGAAATTGATGAGCAGCTTCTCGACATAATCGAACGTACTCTCGGCAACTAAAAATTCGCCGGTCGAAATATCCAAAAAGGCAACGCCGCACATCGGACGGCCAAAATGTACGGCCGCAAGGAAATTATTCTCTTTATGGTCGAGAACATTATCGTTTATGGAGACACCCGGGGTAACAAGCTCGGTTATTCCGCGCTTCACAAGTTTCTTTGCGAGCTTGGGGTCTTCGAGCTGGTCGCATATAGCCACACGCTTACCCGCACGGATGAGCTTGGGAAGATAGGTGTCGAGCGCGTGAAAAGGAAAGCCCGCCATCTCAATGGGTGCAAAAGCCTCGGCCTTACCGTTTGAACGCTTCGTGAGGGTTATTCCCAATATCTCGGATGCAAGGATTGCATCGGCACAATATGTCTCGTAAAAATCGCCGCAACGGAACAACATAATCGCATCGGGGTGTTTAGCCTTCAGGTCATAGAATTGTCGCATCATTGGCGTCATTGCTACCTCTTTTTCTGCCATAAAAATCTTTTGAAAATAATGTCGCGAAGATAGCACTATTTTCGCAAAGAAACTCCTTAAAAACATTTCAAATATCCCCGAAGAGCGCAAAAAAAATCTTGGCTGTTCAATAATTGAATATATAATATCGCTCAGTGTTACTTTTTTTACTTAAATTTGCAGGCTCTTATACTTTGTATAAGGCAACCAAACAGACAAAATAAAAAATTTAATATAATTATGGGATACAATTTTAACGGAATCGAGAAAAAGTGGCAACAGCGATGGAAAGAGAATAACACCTATCGCATAACAGAGAATAGTGAAAAAGAGAAATTCTATGTGCTGAATATGTTCCCTTATCCCTCGGGAGCAGGATTGCACGTCGGACACCCCTTAGGATATATTGCATCGGACATTTTTGCACGCTACAAGCGTCTGCAAGGATACAACGTGCTGAACCCTATGGGATACGACGCTTACGGCCTTCCCGCCGAGCAGTATGCCATACAGACAGGACAGCATCCGCAGGTAACAACCGAGCAGAATATTGCAAGATACCGCGAGCAGCTCGACAAGATAGGATTCTCGTTCGATTGGGAGCGCGAGATTCGCACCTGCGACCCCGAATATTATCATTGGACACAGTGGGCCTTCATAAAAATGTTCAACCACTACTACGACAATGCGGCAAAATGCTGTAAGCCCATAAGCGAACTTATAGAGAAGCTATCGACCGGAGGCACAGCCTCAATAGACGCAGCCTGCACCGAGGAACTCAACATCACAGCCGACGAGTGGAACGCAATGGACCACAAGGCCCAACAAGAGACGCTTATGAATTGGCGTATAGCATTCTTAAATGAGACAATGGTCAATTGGTGCCCCAAGCTCGGCACCGTGCTTGCCAACGACGAGGTTGTCGATGGAGTATCGGAGCGCGGCGGCTACCCCGTTGTACAGAAAAAGATGAAACAGTGGTGTCTGCGAGTATCGGCCTACGCACAGCGCCTGCTCGACGGCCTCGACAAGATAGATTGGACCGAGTCGCTGAAAGAGACACAGCGCAATTGGATAGGCCGCAGCGAGGGAACAGAAATGCAATTCCGCATAAAGGATAGCGACGTTGAATTTACCATCTTCACCACCCGCGCCGACACAATATTCGGTGTAACATTTATGGTGCTTGCCCCCGAGAGCGAGCTTGTTGCACAGCTCACCACCGAGGCACAGAAAGAGGCCGTCGAGGCTTATATCGACCGCACCAAGAAACGCACCGAGCGCGAGCGTATGATAGACCGCAAAGTAACCGGAGTATTTACAGGCTCGTACGCAATAAACCCCATCACAGGCGAGGAGATACCCGTGTGGGTGAGCGACTATGTGCTCTCGGGCTACGGAACAGGAGCCATTATGGCCGTTCCCGCACACGACAGCCGCGACTATGCCTTTGCCAAACATTTCGGCATCGAGATACGTCCGCTCATCGAGGGGTGCGACGTAAGCGAGGAGAGCTTCGACGCCAAAGAGGGCATTATGACAAACTCGCCCACAGCAGCATTTGCCGACTGCAAGCTCAACCTCAACGGCCTTACCGTAAAAGAGGCAATTGCAGCAACAAAAGCCTACGTTACACAGAATAATCTTGGACGCGTAAAGGTCAACTACCGTCTGCGCGACGCAATCTTCAGCCGTCAGCGCTATTGGGGCGAGCCCTTCCCCATATACTATAAAAACGGCGTCCCCTACCCCATCCCCGAAGAGTGTCTGCCCCTTGAGCTTCCCGAGGTAGAGAAATTCCTCCCCACCGAGAGCGGCGAGCCCCCATTGGGACACGCCAAACTATGGGCGTGGGACACAGCAGCCAACTGCGTAACCGACAAGGCAAACATCAACAACGAGACAATATTCCCCCTCGAACTAAACACAATGCCCGGCTTTGCAGGTTCAAGCGCCTACTATCTGCGCTATATGGACCCCCGCAACCACACAGCCCTCGTATCGAGCAAGGCCGATAAATATTGGCAGAACGTCGATCTTTACGTTGGCGGAACCGAGCACGCAACAGGACACCTCATCTATTCGAGATTTTGGAATATGTTCCTCTTCGACCTCGGAGCAAGCGTAAAAGAAGAGCCCTTCCAAAAACTCATCAATCAGGGAATGATTCAGGGACGAAGCAATTTTGTCTATCGCATAAAAGATACAAATACATTCGTATCGCTGAACCTTGCAAAAGAGTACGACGTAACCCCCATACACGTAGATGTAAACATTGTGGCCAACGATATTTTGGATATTGAGGCCTTCCGCGCTTGGCGTCCCGAATATAAAAACGCCGAATTTATCCTCGAAAATGAAAAATACATCTGCGGATGGGCCGTCGAAAAGATGAGTAAGTCGATGTACAACGTAGTGAACCCCGACACCATTGTCGAGAAATATGGTGCCGACACACTGCGTCTGTACGAGATGTTCCTCGGCCCCATTGAGCAGTCGAAGCCGTGGGACACAAACGGCATCGACGGTTGCCACCGCTTCCTGCGCAAACTGTGGAACCTCTTCTTCGACAAGGACGACAATCTTATTGTAAGCGACGAGGCTCCCACAAAGGAGGAGTTAAAATCATTGCATAAGCTCATTAAAAAAGCAACCGAGGATATTCCCGCATTCTCGTACAACACAGCAGTGAGCGCATTTATGATATGCACAAACGAGCTCGGCACACTAAAATGCAACAAAAGAGCAATCTTAGAGCAATTCGTAATTGTGCTTGCACCCTTTGCACCACATATTTGCGAGGAACTTTGGGAGATTTTAGGCCACACAACCTCGGTGTGCGACGCCGAGTGGCCCGCCTTTAATGCCGATTATCTGAAAGAAGATACAATAAAATATACAATCTCGTTCAACGGAAAAGCACGCTTTACGATGGAGTTTGCAGCCGACGCCGATAAAGCAGACATCGAGGCTCAGGTGCTTGCCAACGAACAGACAGGCAAATATCTCGACGGAAAGGCAGTAAAGAAGATGATTGTCGTACCAAAGAAAATTGTAAACATTGTTTTTTGATAATTTAAATTCTTAAAATAATTATGGCTAAGTTATTCATCCCAAAGACTGACATTGCCGGAGAAATTAAAAGTTACCTGACAATAACCATAGGACTTATTATCTATGCTATTTCGTGGAACTTTTTTATGAGCCCCTTCCAATTTCTCATTGGAGGCGTTACAGGTATCGGAGCCATTGTACAATACTCCATCGGAATACCTATGCAATATACCTACTTCTGCATCAATGTGGTGCTGATAATTATAGCTATATGGCAGTTGGGATTTAAATTCTGCATAAAGACTATTTATGCCATTGTGATGCTTACGCTGTTCCTGAGCCTTTTTCAGGAGCTTTTCAGTGAGCAGAATGCTTTTACCATTCTGGGCCCCACAAAGCAGCTTGAATCGTGCTTGGTGGGCTCGATATTCACAGGAATAGGAATTGCACTGTGCTTTCTGAGCAACGGCAGCACGGGAGGCGTCGATATTGTGGCGGCAATAGTAAATAAATATAAGGACGTCAGCTTCGGGCGGGCGATGCTATATATTGATATTTGCATTATCACAAGCGGATATTTCTTGGTGCCCTCGAACGGTTCCGAGTCGATAGGCCTTGCAAAGGTATTCTATGGATACATCAACCTTGTGATAGTGAACGTATCGCTCGACTATATGGTGAACAGCAACCGTCAGATGGTACAATTCTTTATCTTCTCGAATAAATACGATGAGATTGGATATTACATCACCCGACAGCTTCGCAGGGGTGTTACACTGCTCGACTCGGTTGGTTTCTACTCGAAAAACGAGGGAAAAGTAATAACCACAATAACCCGTGCCAATCAGACAAACGAACTTTACAGTATTGTAAAGCAGATTGACCCCAATGCACTTGTATCACAAATGAAAGTAATGGGCGTTTATGGTAACGGATTCGACAAAATAAAGACAAAGGCCAAAAAACTAAAAACGACCGAAGAGCTCGAATCAAACGACAAAAAAGTATGAAATTAGTATTTGCGACAAACAATAAGCACAAGCTGCAAGAGGTGCGCGACATTATCGGGAGTGGAGTAGAGATACTCTCACTCGCCGATATTGATTGCACGGATGATATTCCCGAGACAGCCGATACGTTAGACGGAAATGCACTTATAAAAGCCCGCTATATTTTCGATAAATATGGCTTAAACTGTTTCGCCGACGACACAGGCCTCGAGGTAGAGGCTCTGGGAGGCGCTCCGGGAGTATATTCGGCCCGATACGCAGGCGAGGGCCACGACTCCGAGGCCAATATGAATAAACTTTTAGAGAATTTAACAGGAGAAAATAACCGCTCGGCACAATTTCGGACAGTTATTGCGTTAATAATAGATGGAGAGGAGAAACTCTTCAACGGAATTGTAAAAGGAGAGATTACCCGCGAGAAACGAGGTGCCTCGGGATTCGGATACGACCCTATTTTCGTTCCCGAAGGATACAAAGAGAGCTTCGCACAGATGGAGAGCAGCAAAAAAAACAGCATAAGCCATCGTTACCGCGCAACAAAGCAATTAAGCGATTATTTAAAGGAATTATATGATTAGGAGCATTATTTTATCGTTGGCACTCATCGCCTCAATGGCAGTAGATGCAGCAATAGGAGATTGGAGACTGCACCCATCGTACCACAATGCCACACGCTGCGAGACAATAGATGGAAAAGTTTATGTCCTTGCATCGGGCGCACTATTCTCGTACGACGAAGAGGACGAGGAGCTTCGCACATACGATAAAATATCGCATCTTAGCGACATTGACATTAGCCTCATAGCCTACAGCAAAGAGAATGAGGCTCTTGTCATTGTATATAAAAATGCCAATATCGACCTTCTTTACAGCGACGAGACAGTGTATAATATCTCGGACTTTAAGAATAAGACGCTTGCCACAAAAAACATCAATAGTATATCAATAAACGGAAATACAGCCCTGCTATCGACAGGATTCGGAATTGTGGAGCTTGATATTGAGCGTAAAGAGTTTACAAACACCTACAATCTGAATACAGAGGTTTATAGCACACATATTTTCGACGGCGCAATTTACGCAGGCACAAAAGAGGGCACAATGCGCGGAGCGAGAAGCAAAAATCTGCTCGACAACAGTAATTGGGAGAAATTAAACAAATACAAGACAACCTCATTTGCAATATTCAAAGACCAACTATACTGCGTAATTGAGCATCTTGGCGTATATACCCTTGACACAGAAAAAAATCGTCTGACACTTGTTGCCGAGAACAACGGCACAATATACAAATATCTTTACAACGACGGCACACAGCTTGTAGCAGGAGGAACCGACAAAGTAATCTTCTTCGACAGCAGCACACAAAAGAGCATCTACCAGATAGAAAAAGGGAGTAATTTCATACGCAAAAAGGGTAGCAGAGTGTGGAATTGCAAAGGCTACAAAGGCTTTGCCGCCTGCACAATAGAGGGTGGAAAGATAGTGGAAAAGTCTTTAGGAATAATCCCCAACAGCCCCATCAGAAACTACTCGGAATTTCTAAAATTCTCGGGCGACAGACTACTTGTGGCAGGCGGTAACATAAACTATCTTGACACAAAATTCTACGACGGCACGGCAATGGTCTATGACTACACCAACGAGCGCTGGACGAACCTCCCCGAAGAGACAATAATAAGCTCAACGGGAGGCTATCTGAACGTCTGCTGCATCGACGAAGACCCAACCGAGCAGGGACACTATTTTACAAGCTCATTCGGATACGGACTATATGAATTCCGCGACGATAAATTCATAAAACACTACAACAACAAAAACTCGGCATTACAGAGCGTAAAAAGCGGGCCATACGAGAACAGATACATTCGTGTGCCCAAAATAGAATTCGACAACGACGGCAATCTGTGGATGCTGAACACGGGAACAAAAACCCCAATAAAAATCCTTATGCAGGACAAAAGCTGGAAAGAGATATACTACCCCCAATTAGACAAATTACCCACCCTCACCGATATTACAATAGACTCACGCGGCTGGCTGTGGGTAGTATCGCTACAATCCGATGCGGGACTATTCTGTGCCAAAATAAACGGCACCGTGCTTGACACGAGCGACGATGAGACAAAAATGTGGATGGCAAAATTCACCAATCAGGATGGAATAAACTACGACATTTATCAGATTTACGCATTCAAGGAGGACAAAAACGGCTCGCTGTGGGTGGGAACCGACGCGGGACTATTCGTAATCGACAACCCATCGAAATTCTTCGACAGCGGCCGATTCACACAGATAAAAATCCCCCGCAACGACGGCACAGGCCTTGCCGACTATCTTATGAGCGGCGTATATATTCAAAGCATCTTTGTCGATGGAGCCAACCGCAAATGGATAGGCACAAAGCATAATGGTGTCTATCTAATATCGGCCGACGGACAAGAGACCATCCACCATTTTACGACAGAGAACAGCCCCCTGCCCTCGAACAGCGTAATGAGCATAGCAGTAAACGAAAAGAGCGGCGAGGTATTCTTCGGCACCGAGAATGGAATAGCCTCATTTATGGCCGATGCCACCGAACCTTCGAATAAATTGGACGAGAGCAACGTATATGCCTATCCTAACCCCGTGAGGCCCGATTACAGCGGCGAAATAAGCATCGTCGGGCTCACCTTCGACTGCAACGTAAAAATCGTCGATACGGCAGGCTCACTAATCTGTGAGGGAACATCCGTGGGCGGCTCGTTCACTTGGGACGGACGCAACAAACGAGGCGACCGCGTGGCAGCCGGCGTATATTATGTGCTCACCTACGACAAAGAGGGCAACGAGGGAGTAGCCACAAAGATTCTATTCATCAGATAATTAACCGGGAGAGGTTGATAATATCATAATAAAATTAGGCTCTTAAAATAAAGAGCCTAATTTTATTTTTTGTACATTTACAATAAGAATTATATGTTTTTGAATTTTATGCCTCATTATTTAGGAAGTTTTTTATTTTCAAAAGCCCAGCGAACAGGGGATATAAGGGCTTATCCACACAATCGACAAAGATTATAATAATATTCTCCTTTTTTAAATAGAAAAAAAGAAAAAACAAAAACAACTCCTGTTAATTGTGGTGATAAAAAAGTGTCGAAATATTTGCTTCTGAGGTTATCAATAATAGAGATTGGGTTATTACTATTTAATTAACAATGTAAATTATTCTGTTTTAATTGGTTATTTACTTTATCAACATATTTTTAATAACCTTTTCTGTGAATAAAATAATCTGTTTAAAACTGAAAAAACGGTTAAGAAAGGTCGTGAAAAATAGAGGTAAAAAAGGCTCTTTTAAATTTGGAATTTGAATATCGGCAAGGGTATAATAAGTTTTTGTGGGGAACAAAATTTTTAACCCTTTTTTTAATGGTTAGTTTTTAAACACTTTTCAACAGGTTACTAACAATGGTCGGTTAAAAGCGGGTAAAAATAAGTATTAGCTTTTTAAAATAAACGAGTGTAGCACTTTAACAGAGTGCTACACTCGAATAATATTGCCGTATATCTTATTTATTGCAGCTTGGCAAGCGCCTCTTTTATGCGGCGGATGGCCTCTGTGATATTCTCGTCGCTTGTTGCGTAGCTCATTCTAAAGCACTCGGGTGAGCCAAAAGAGCCGCCGCCCACTGTGGCAACGTGAGCCTCGGTCAGAAGGTACATTGCAAGGTCGTCGCTGTTGTTTATTGTCTGTCCATTGTAGCTTTTTCCGTAGTACGAGCTGCATTTGGGGAACAGATAGAATGCACCCTCGGGAACATTAACTTCGAGGCCGGGAATATCCTTTGCCAGCTTGACGATAAGGTCGCGGCGACGTTGGAATGCTTGGCGCATACTCTCTACGGCCTCCTGAGAGCCGTTATAAGCCTCTAACGCTGCCATCTGCGATACAGAGCAAGGGCCGCTTGTATATTGGCCTTGCAGCTTGTTACAGCCCTTTACAATCCATTCGGCAGCTGCCAGATAGCCTATGCGCCAGCCTGTCATTGCGTAGGCCTTTGAAACGCCGTTTACAATTATTACACGCTCGCGTATCTCGGGGAATTGTGCGATGCTCTCGTGGGCTCCAACGTAGCTTATGTGCTCGTAAATTTCATCGGCAACAACATAAACGTCGGGGTATTTTGCAAGGACGTCGGCAAGCTCTTTAAGTTCGGCCTTTGTATATACCGAACCTGTGGGGTTCGAGGGAGAGCAAAGGATGAGCATTTTTGTCTTTGGGGTGATTGCTGCCTGAAGCTGTGCACCGGTAATCTTGAAATTCTGCTCGATGCCTGCACTGACAATGACAGGGGTACCGTCGGCCAATTTTACCATTTCGGGGTAGCTCACCCAATAGGGGGCGGGTACAATCACCTCGTCGCCGGGGTTGACGAGTGCCATAATTGCGTTGCACACTGCTTGCTTGGCACCGTTGGATACTGATATTTGTGCCTCGGTGAAGGTGAGCCCATTCTCTCTCTTGAGCTTCTCGACGATTGCTTTGCGCAGGGTGGGGTAGCCGGGCACCGGCGAGTAGCGCGACCAATTATCGTCAACTGCCTTTTTTGCGGCCTCTTTTATGTTGTCGGGAGTGTTAAAGTCGGGTTCGCCTACACTCATATTTATTACATCTACTCCTTGTGCTTTCAGTTCTTGGCTCTTTTGCGACATTGCAAGTGTTGCCGAGGGGGTGAGTCGGTTTAATCGGTCTGCTAACTTATTCATAGTTACATTAGAGTTTAATTGTTTTATAAATTGGTTGTTATTTGTGTGCTTTTACGGGGTGTCGGATGGGGCGTTATTTAGTGGGCCTGTACCATCGAAGCAAAGTTAGAAAATAATTTTAGATGCTGTCTAAATTTCTTGTAAAAAGATATATCGAAGCAGTAAAAATTCTGTTTAGCAGCTAAGAAATAATTGTGGATGGTGTGTCCCGACTAAAAATACTGCTCACAATAGATTCTTTTTTTTAAGTGAAGAATCTATTGTGAGCAGTATCTGAAAAAGGGAGTTATTACTTTTTTTGCAAAATTCTTTTTATCCACAGATAATATCCCGTCAGAGGTAGTGTGGCTCCAAAGATTGCTGACAAAAATGTCAGAATCCTTGTTATTATTCCACCCCAACTACCGACGTGCACCGAGTATATCCAGCCGCGAATTTTTTTGCTGTTGCTCTGCTCATTGTATAATTCGGCTGCGGTTATTTCTCCGCTCGATGGGTTAAATGTATATTTATCGGCTGCTCGTTGATTACCCATTTTGTCGAACGAGACGCTTGCGCTCCCTTTTGAAATTGTAATCTGTTTATAGTCGCTGTTTTTAAGGGCCAATTGCTCATATACCGTTTGCCAATGATGATAGTTGTTATTATCATCTTTTTTCTTGTGCTCTTTTCCCGATTTTTTTTGTTCTGTGTTGTGTGCCGTTGATTGCACGGTCTCTACTCCGAATAGTGTATAAAAGCCGTTACGGTACCACTGAAAAGACCACGTGAGCCCTGTCAATGCCATTGCCAAAAGAAGCAGTGTTGCGTATATTCCTGCTGCGACGTGAAGGTCGTACAGTAGTCGTTTCCACCCTTTTTTGAATTGTATGCTGATGCGGTTCACAAGCATTTTTTTATTGCGCGGCCACCATATTACAACGCCCGACAACAACACAATAACAAACATAAGTGTGCTTATTCCCACTATCAATTTCCCGAGGCCTATGCTGCCGTCGGCATTGCGCGAGCTGCCCATCAGCCAGCGGTGCATTTTAAACATCGTATCAAAAAAGGGCAGACGCTTGTAGTTTCCTTTTATTTGACCCGAATATTGGTCGATGTAAAGTGAGGCTCGTCGGGGCTTCGAGAGGCTTATCTGAGCGGCTCTTCGAGGGTCGGAAAATAGCGTTACTCCGGTTACCTCGACACCCTTGTCGAGTGATGCTGATGCTATCTGCACAAGAGTGTCAACGGGCAGGCTTTTATCCTCTACTTTTTCGACAAAAAAGAGTTTTGAATTTACACTCTCTGTTATCTCTTTTTCAAACACTAACATTGCCCCCGAGAAACATATAAGGCTTATTATTATCCCAAAGGGAACAGATAGCCACAGATGTATTTTCCGGAAAAGTTTTTTCATTGTTTTATTACTTTTGTACGTTTAATTTTCCAACGGTCTTTATCGACTCGGCCTTAACGGTTAATCCTTTTACAGCCTCGCCTGTGTGTGCATCTACTCTGTAGAATGCTGGATAATCGCCTGTGGTTACGTTTATGGGGATATAAACGGCACCATCCTCGCCGTATGGTTCGCCACCCAATGAGATATTCTCGGGGAGCCCTGTAACGGGTTTTAAACTCTTGTTTTTGGCGTCGAATATGGCAAGCTCGCTTACGTCGGCCGACGTGCCGTCGTTAATCATACTCTCGGCACCATTTTTATATAGTTGCAGCAGGAAATAATCCTCGTCAATGTACCAGCAACGATAGATGGGATTTTTGTTTCCAAGTTCCTCGATATTTACATAGTAATCTTCGTCGAAAGTGGTCGCTCCAGCCTTTATGCGTACAACGCCCGAGGGTAGTGTGCCTGTTGTCTTTTTTAATTCGGGGGTCGAGAGGAATGTGCGGCCGTATCCGGGCGAGAATACGTAAAGGTCGCCATCATTTGTTGCCCATATTGTTTGGTAGTACTGCGAGCGGCTGCGTCCGCAGGCAAAGCCTATCTTGTCGGTGTGTGCAATGATGGGCTTTTCGTCGAAACTGCCCGAGGAGTAGATGGCAATATAGGCGTGGTCGGGATATTGTGTGCTGGGGATTACTCCGGCTGTGTAGGCACCGCTGCCACTGCCGCCGGCCTCTTTTGTAATGAGCGATTGGTCGGTTACTTTTTCGGGCATATTGGCTATTGCATAAAGGCTCATTCCTCCGGGTATTACCGAGGTATATAGTTTGTTGTTTGCCTCGACGATTCCTGCAAAATGTACTTTCTCGCCGTTACCAAGAAAATCTTCGGCAAGGATTGACGACTCTTTTTGTGTGCCATCTTTTGCATTCAGATAGTTGAACAGAAGAACCTGAGGGTAGTTGCCATACTCATCGGCTTGTGATGAGTTTCCTGTGGATGCTGTAATTACATTCTCGCCCCACGTTCCGTATGTGGTTATTCTGTTGTATGTGTATGAATATTTTTCGGTGGGGTTACCGTTTTTATCCAAATAATACGATGCGCCTGTGCCTGCACCGCCTTTATTATAGACTAATGCAAATACATTGTCGAGACCTTTATATACCCAATAGGTGGCGCTGAGAACCTCGGTTCCTTTGCCCTCGACGCTTATTTCGCCTGCGTCTAATGTCTCGGATGTTATAAGATAGCTTGCGTCGCCCACAATTGCGGGAATTACGTATAGCGACTGTGCTTTTTGTGGTTCATCGGGCAGTTGGGGGTCGTTGTTATCACTGCTGCACGATGTAATTGTGCCTGCAATTGTCAAAAGGCTTGCGGCTACTGCGCCAAAATAGAATTTCTTTTTCATTTTCTTATTTTTTTCAGTTATTTTAAATACTTTCTATATATACTCTTGCTTTTATGTAGAATGCTCGTCCTGCTTTTTGCAGGCTGAAATTGTCGTACAGTCGTTCGTCGGTAATATTTTTACATTCGAGGGATAGATTATACTTTCCACCTTTGAGCGAATATGTAAGGCCGAGGTTATGCGATAATTGTTCGGGTACTTTTGCTTTACTCTGCGACGAGCCTATATTCTCCCAATGGAGCGGGAAAGAGTGCTGCCACAGGCCGTCGTACGTTACGACGAGGCTGCTGTTTTTTGACAGTAGATTCTTGAACGTAAGCGAGGCGTCGAAATTGGCAAAAAGATAGGGTATATTGGGCAGACGCACTTTGTAGTGCATACTCTCTTGTCGGGTTCCGCCGGCAATATAACGTTCGTAGTCGCGTACGTCTATGCTGTTGAATGTTCCTCCGAGGCTTAACAGGTGAGAATAGTTGTAGTTTATGCTCACATTGTAGCCTTTTGTCTTTACGTGTCCGTGATTCTCGTAAATGCCATATTGCAGTGCTCCGTATTTTCCTATTCCCCGCTTTATGTAGTCTTTTGTGTCGCGGTATATAAGGCTGCCTTCGACGAATATTTTGTGTCGGTTTACTCTTTTTGTGTAGCTTAGGTTAATATTAAAATTATTGCTGTTCTCGGGTTTTAGGTCGGTTTTTCCGGCCTCAAGGTCTTCGTCGCCGAAAAGTTCGTCGTTTGTGGGTAGTCGGTACGATTTTTCGTACGAGAATTTTGCTTGCAAAGCATTGGTAAAATAGTATGTTGCTGCTGTGCCGTAGCCCCAATCGCTCACATTTTTTGATAGGTTAACGTAGTTTCCGACGCCGTCGCTGCTTGTTGATACGGGGCCTCTATTATACTGATTATAGTATTTTCCAAAGAGGCTTACGTTCCATTTTTCATTTGGGCAGAAGCGGTAGGATAATCCGCTTATGTTCTTGCGGGTTATTTTGGGTATATCAAAATTTGTGAGTACCGATTGCGACCCTTCGGAGCGTCGGCTGCTGCGCTTGAAGCTGTTGTAAACGTGATTAAAAATGAGTGTGTGCTGCTCTCCTATGCGGTAGCTTACGTTTATCGTGGCGTTCCAATTTTTATTTGTCGCCTCGCTTTTTTGGTACGATTGTTCGCCTTTGCTGCCTTTGTTGTAGAATTTTCCTTCCCAATTATAGGCGAGTGCCGAGGTATCAATATTATGCGTTATATTGTGATTGTAGTTTGCACTCATTTTCAGTGTCAGATTCTTTACCAGCAGATTGCGCTTGAAATATTCGATAGATGGCATCAGAGAGTGTCCTTTGCGGTGTTTGTCGCCAAAAACAGTCTCTTGATAGACGCCTGTCTGTATCTCTTTGTAGAAATTTGTGTATGTGAGGCTCAGCATAATGCGGTCGGCCCATTTTTTATTTTTAAAGCCTATTTTTGCTGTCGCTGTTTCGTTGTGGAATGTATCGTTGAAGCGTTTCAGACGGCGGATGTTGTTTTTATCTATCGGGGGGAATTTAATGCTGCCGTCGTCGCTTACCTGAAAATGTCGCACCCAATTGTGAATGTAATAGTCGTTGTCCGAGTAATTCTGAAAAAGATTAAGCTCATAAACAAGCCCGCATCCGAGGCTCTGTCCTACGTTTATATAACTCTTATGGGTGTTGAACGAACCAAAAGAGTAGGAGGCGTCGGCAAACCATTTGCGCTCTCTTTTGTCGGTAACGATATTTATTACTCCGCCCAGAGCATCCGAGCCAAACTCGACAGGAACAACACCCTTATAAACCTCGATGCTGCGAGCAAAATTTATGGGTACGTTATTCAAATTAAATGATGTTCCCACGCCCTCTTGCGGTATTCCATCAATAAAAACTCTTACGTGCTTACCGCCGAAGCCATCCATCATCAGCTGAATGTCCGAGCCGACGCCTCCACTCTCGCGCAGTCTCATCCCGGGGAGTTTCGTCAGTACTTCGGCCAGATTTTTGTTGTAATTGACAAAATCTTTTGTGTCGAGGCAGGAGGCGTTGTAGGGCGAGTGTCGCACCTTTTCGACGTGCGATGCAACAACCTCGATGGCATCGAGCGATATTTGTTCGCTCTCTATCGGGATATTTAAATTTCGACGCTCTCCGGCTGTTATATGAATCTCTTTTGCGGTCTTTTTATATCCCACTGCCGATACGACGAGGGTATATTTTCCAGCCGGAATTTCCATACGGAACAGCCCCTCATCGTCGCTTACGCATCCATATTTTGTATCTTGCAGCTGCACAGTCGCAAATATCACAGGGCTTTTATCGCCCGATAGTAATTTTCCTGTAAGAACGGCTTTTTTTGTTTCGTTACTCGTGGCCAATGTAATGTTACTTGTGGCAAGGAGCAGTGTCAGCAGTAGTAAAAATCTTATGCTCATATAGTCTGTTTCTTATCTGTTTGCGGTTGCAAAATTACCTCTCTCTGTGCGCTGCGACAATACTGCGATTTTAGTAATTTTTACCCCTTTCAGGGAGTTTTTAATTACTTTTTGGTATTGTTTTTTTTAAATAAGGTAATTACTTTTGCATACAAATTATTACTATCGGATGGGTACACAAAAGGCTTATAAGTCGTCGGATAGAATGCGGGACTTAGTTAAGGATAACAGCGCACTGATTCTTGTGATGGGGCGCTTCGATATTTCATTGGGGTTCGGCGATAGGAGTGTCGGCGAGGTATGCAGGATACATAATGTCAACGAAACGACTTTTCTTCAGGTAGCCAATTTTGTATCGGGACGCGAGTATAGTTACTCCTCACTCTCGTTGCCCTCGCTTGTAGGCTATCTTAAACGTGCCCACTGCTATTATCTCGAATTTAATCTGCCCAATATACGACGCAAACTCATCGAGGCCATCGACTGCTCTGCTGCAAACGATATTGCGATGCTAATTGTGCGTTTCTACGACGAGTATGTAACCGAGGTGCGCAAGCATATGGAATTTGAGAACGAAGTAATATTTTCTTACGTCGAGCAGCTGACACAAGGCTTTCTGAACCGCAGCTATTCAATATCGGAATTTACCGATAATCACGCACTCATAAACAGCCGTCTCGATGAGCTTAAGAATATAATAATACGCTATTACCCCGAGAAGAATAACTATCTGCTGAATGCTGTTCTGCTTGAAATTATCTTGTGCGAGCAGGATTTAAAATCGCATTGCGGGGTCGAGGATAAACTGTTTATTCCCGCCGTTAAACTCCTTGAACAGCAGATAAGAGAGAGTGGAAGAATCCTTTACGCCGACAATTGCAGCAGCGAGCCTACCGAAAAAGATAAATTAGAGATACTGAGCGACCGCGAGAAAGACATTATAAAGGCCGTGGCAAAGGGCCTGAGTAACAAAGAGATTGCCGATGCGCTGTTCCTCTCGGTGCACACAGTAACGACGCATCGACGCAATATTTCCAATAAACTGCAAATTCACACGGCGGCGGGGCTCATAATATATGCAATTGCCAATAAGCTGGTTAATATAGAGGATATTCAATAGAAGTCTTCGGGTAAATAATAGGGCACAAAAAAACAGATTTTACATTAAAGTAAAATCTGTTTTTTCTTGAGCGTAAATTATGCTTTATTTTCTTTTTCCCATTATACTGAGCAGTTTAATAAAAAGATTTATAAAGTCGAGATAAAGTTCCAAAGCACCAATGATGGCAATCTTGGGCACTAATGCTGCGCCGTCTCTTGCAATGCTGTTCTGTATAAGGACTTTAATCTTTTGTGTGTCGTAGGCTGTAAGGCCGACAAAAATAAGCACTCCGGCATAATTGATAATCAATCCCATTCCACTGCTCCCAATGAATATATTGGCAATGCTTGCAATAATAAGGCCGATAAGAGCCATCAGGAGCACTCGGCCCATAGTCGAGAGGTCTTTCTTTGTGGTGTAACCAATGAGTGCCATTGCACCGAATGTGGCTGCTGTGATAAAGAATGTTGTTGCAACCGACTCCTCGGTGTACATAAAAAGTATCGGCGATAATGTTACTCCGGTTAGAATGGAGTAAACGGCGAACATTATCATTGCCACATTGGCCGATATTTTGTTAATTGCCATTGATAGTACAATGACAAGCAATAATTCTGCTCCCATAAGACCGAAAAGAAGGCCCTGTGATGATACAATTCTTAAAAGAAGCTCTTGATTCTGCAAAATGTAGAAAGATGCGCCTCCCGTTACTATCAGGGCCAATGCCATAAGCATAAAAACATTGGTCATTACTTTGTTGACGATTGATTTTTCATCAACCTCGGCTGTGTAGTTTTTTGTATAATTTTCCATAAGAAAGTTTTTTTATTTGTCAAAATGCAGTGTGTGTCCCATTCTGTCGGCCTTTGTGTGCAGGTAGCGCGAATTGTGGCTGTTGGGCTCAATTTCGCATCCTATGTTCTCGACAATTTCGAGGCCGTAGCTTTCGAGGCCGATGCGCTTGACGGGGTTATTTGTGATGAGGCGCATCTTGTGCACGCCTATCTGACGCAGAATCTCGGCCCCGACGCCGTAGTCTCTTTCGTCGGCTTTAAAGCCTAAGCACAGATTGGCATCAACCGTGTCCATTCCCTCCTCTTGCAGCTTGTAGGCACGCATTTTGTTCATAAGTCCTATGCCGCGTCCCTCTTGATTGAGATAGACTATTACGCCCTTCTGCTGCTCTTCTATCAGCTGCATTGCTCTGTGAAGCTGTGCGCCGCAGTCGCAACGCTGCGAGCCGAATATATCGCCTGTGATGCACGATGAGTGGACGCGCACAAGGATGGGCTCGTCCTCTTTCCACTGGCCTTTTATCAGGGCTACGTGCTCAAGCCCATTGGATTTTTGCTTGAAGGGGATGAGGCGGAAGTGTCCCCACTCGGTGGGCATATCAACCTCTTCGCCACGCTCTACGAGCGACTCTTGACGCAGGCGGTACTCTATAAGGTCGCGTATGCAGATGATTTTAAGATTGTGCTCGCGGGCAATCTCGACAAGCTGGGGCATACGTGCCATTGTGCCATCCTCGTTCATAATCTCGATGAGGGCGGCGCAGGGGTTCAGCCCGGCAAGGCGTGCAAGGTCGATGCCGGCCTCGGTGTGTCCTGCGCGGCGCAGCACTCCTTTATCCTGTGCATATAGGGGGTTGATGTGTCCGGGGCGGGCAAACGTCTCGGGTGTGCTTGTGGGGTCGGCAAGAGCTCTGATTGTGGCGGCGCGGTCGTCGGCCGATACGCCTGTGGAGCAGCCCTCAATCTTATCTACCGTTACAGTGAAGGGGGTGCCCAGAAGGCTGGTGTTTGCGCTCACCTGAGGGTCGAGCTGAAGCTCTTTGCATCTTGACATTGTGATGGGCACGCACAGTACTCCGCGCCCTTTCTTGAGCATAAAATTTACTTTTTCGGGGGTTATTTTCTCGGCGGCAATTATAAAGTCGCCCTCATTTTCGCGGTCTTCGTCATCGACTACAATCACGAATTTTCCTTCGCGAAAATCCTCAATAGCCTCGTCTATTGTATTTAATTTGAATTTTTCCATATATTTTTTTGTTATATTATACTAAATTTTCTTTTTTCATTCTCTCCATTAGTTTTTTTGCTGTCTGCTCGGTTTTTATAAGGTCGCGCAGCAGGCGGAAGCGGTAGATGCAGGCTCGTACGTATATTGCAATGCCCACGGGCAGCACTATTATGGCCAATATATTGGCCCACTTTTGGCCGAGGGGCGATGTAATTGCTTTTGCCTCTATTATGGGCAGCATATTCAGCAGGATTATCACTTTTTTGCTTTTGCTGTTGCCCATCTCCTCGACAAGGGCGTCGAGTTTTTCGCTCATTTCGACAATGATATTTTCGTTACCCTCGCCAAAGAATATGCGTCCCAATGAGGGTAGTTTTTTAAGTTTGTTCTTCTTGCGGAAATTGTGCGACGTCTCTATTATGCTGCCTAGTGTCTTGTAATTCTCGCAGTAGTCGGGGTCGTCGATGATAACCTCTTTCAGTGTGATGTTTCTCTTCTCTTTTATTCCCAACAGCTTGCGGAAAAACTCTTTGTAGGCGTCCATATTGAGTATGGCCGAGTCTTTGTTCGATTGGTAGGTGAATAAGATTCCCAGCGGCAGAAGCACCATTGTGCTCATCCAAGCGCCTATCCATATATACCACTCGCCCTCGCGTGCCATCTTGTAGCCCGAGGTGTTGAATATATAGTATAACACGAATGTGGCAACGGAGATAAGTACGGGGTAGCCTAATCCTCCCTTGCGCACGATGGCTCCCAGAGGTGCACCGATGAAGAAGAATATTATGCAGCCCAACGACAAGGTAATCTTCTCCCACCACACAAGTTTATGCTTGTTAAGGTCTTTGTCGAGCGAGCGCATTATGTTTTTCTTTATTTCGAGGTCGGTTTTTGTCTGTTTTATTTTTGTCAGCTCGTTGTTTTTCCACCTCTGTTTATCGGCTTTTGTGGCTGTGTTGAAGATACTATCTACGTTTATATAGACGATATTTTCCTGCGCCATAGATGTTGAGTCCTCTTTTGTGAAATTGTTTTTCATTTGATACGAATTTCGCATTGCGGCTCTCCAATTGCTGTGTCCTATGCTGTCGTTGTGCAGTGTCAGCGAGTCTATGGAGTGTTGTAGTTGCAGCATATTTTTGCTTGCTGCCTGTGTGTTCAGGAACGAGCCATCCTGCATACTGAAGCCTCCGTCAAACTCAATCATTACAACTTTTTCGCGGTAGCTCTCGCGGCGGTAGGGGACGTTTTTGTTTTTTCTGTTGTCTTTGTTGTTGATGGGCAGATTCTCGAAAAGCTCGCCGCTGTATAGCTTCAGTGTGAGGAATTGTTGGTCGTCGCTGGTAACCATCTTGCCCGAGTCGGCCACAAGGATGCGGGTCTTGTCGAAGCCTTCGCGCAGGTCGTAAATCATAATGTTGTACAACATTCCCGTCTCTTTGTCCTTCTTTTTGACGAACAGATTAAAACCCTCTATCTTGTCGTAAAATACTCCCTCGGGAATTTCTACCTCGGGCGAGGCTTGTTTAATGGAGTATAGCACGGTGTATAATTTTACCTGTGCCTTAGGGCCTATCACATTCTGAAAATAGAACGACACGCAGCCCAATAGTGCGCACTCGACGGCCAGCGGAGCCATTATGCGTAGCAGGGGGATTCCGGCGGCCTTCATTGCCAAAAGTTCGAGCCTCTCGCCGAAATTTCCGAATGTCATAAGTGCGGCAAGCAGTATGGCAAGCGGAAGGGCCTGTCCCACCAATGTTACCGAACCCAAGAAAAAGAATTGCGCAAGAACGTCAATGTCGAGGCCCTTGCCCACAAAGTCATCGACCCACCTCCACAGCAGCTGCATTATGAAGATGAACAGACAGATAAAGAATGTTCCGGCCAAAAGCAGGCTGAAGCTCTTTATTATGAATAGGTCGAGTTTTTTTATACGTAAAAAGTCGGGTAGTCGCATAGGTACCTTTGTGCACTCTTATTTTATGTTATTGCTGTGTGCGTGTCTTGTTTTTGTTTCACGGCACATTACCGTGCAAAGTTAGCATAAAATGTGTGATTTTGCCTCTTATTGACAAAATTTATATGCTTATGGACTTTTTGTCAGATTTTTTTTTAAGGGTTAAGGGCTCGGATGGTTTATAAAAGCAGGCTCCCGATAATTTTTTATCGGGAGCGGTTATTTTTTTGGAAAGGGTGGGGGATTATCTGTCCCAATATATTCTGAGGCTGTAATTGTCGCCGTTCCACAGTACTCCGTCGTGGTCTTCGTGGCCATCGACTCTGTTGTTGAATTGTATCACAGAGCCGGGTGTGAGTTTCTGCCTCTCGCCTATGAAGGATATTGTAATTTCGCTCTCGTCGATGCTCTCGATTCTGAGCCTCGGGAATCCTTCTATGGGCTCGCACTCTCCTACGATGGCTTTTATTGTGCCATCGTAGCTTGTGTCGTCGTCGCGGCCGCCAATGTTCCACGAATTGCAGTGCCAATGGTAGCGCAGCTCTTTAATTTGGGTTGTTTTCATTATTTTGGTTGTTTTATGGGTTAATAATCAGTGTGCCTCTAACCAATTTTTGCCCCAGCCGTGGTCGGCGATAAGGGGGACGCTCATTGTAAAGGCGCGTTGCATTTCGTCGAGCACTAATGTTTGCATTATCTCTTTTTCGTCGGGTGCGATGCTGAAATTAAGCTCGTCGTGCACCTGAAGAATCATTGTCGAGTGCAGATTGTGCTCTTTCATTCGGCGGTAGATGTTTATCATTGCCACTTTTATAATGTCGGCGGCGCTGCCTTGTATGGGGGCGTTTACGGCGTTGCGCTCGGCGTATCCGCGCACGACGGCGTTGCCCGAGTTTATGTCGGGCAGGAAGCGTTTGCGGCCGAAGATTGTCTCGACGTATCCGCGTTTTTTTGCCTCTTCTTTGCACTGTTCGATGTAGTCGCGTACTCCTGTGTAGGTGGCAAAATAGTTGTCGATGAGCTCTTTTGCTTCGCGTCTGTCGACGTTCATACGCTCGGCGAGGCCAAAGACTGATATTCCGTATATTATGCCGAAATTGGCGACTTTTGCTTTGCGACGCTCCTCCTTTGTTACCTCTTCGATGGGTTTTTTGTATATTTTTGCGGCCGTGGCGGCGTGAATGTCGTGCCCGCTGCGGAAATCCTCAATCATATTTTTATCGCCGCTCAGATGGGCCATTATGCGCAGCTCAATCTGTGAGTAGTCGGCCGATAGGAACAGCTGCCCCGCTTCGGGGACAAAGGCTTTGCGCACCTCTTTGCCATCCTCGTCGCGTATGGGGATGTTCTGAAGGTTGGGGTTGCTCGAACTCAGACGCCCTGTTGCCGTTACCGTCTGGTTGTACGACGTGTGTATCTTTCCGGTTGCCGGGTTGACAAGGGCGGGCAGGGCATCGACGTATGTGCCGAGGAGTTTTTTTAATCCTCGCTGCTGAAGAATTTTCTTTACAATGGGGTGGCGGTGTTGTAGCTGCGTAAGTACCTCTTCGGACGTTACGAATTGTCCGGTCTTTGTCTTTTTGGGTTTTTCTACTATTTTGAGTTTTCCGAAGAGAATCTCGCCCACTTGGCGGGGTGATGAGATATTGAACGGTTGGCCTGCGAGAGTGTAAATTTCCTCTTCGATGCTGTGCAGGCGCCGACTGAAGAGTGCCGACGTCTCGGCAAGCGAGGCGCTGTCGATGCGGGCGCCGTTGCGTTCCATATAGGCGAGCACGGGCACAAGGGGCATTTCTATTTCGTAGAATAGTTTTTCGGCTCCCTCTTTTTGTAGCTCTTTTTGTAGTTTGTTTTTTAGGCGCAGGGTAATGTCGGCATCTTCGCAGGCATAGTCGCACACCTCTTGGGGCGAAAGGTCGCGCATATTTTTTTGTTTTTTTCCGCGCTCGCCGATGAGCTCTTCTATTTTTATTGTCTCGTAGCCCAGATAAATTTCGGCAAGATAGTCCATCGAGTGGTGAAGCTCGGGTTGCAGAACGTAGTGTGCAATCATTGTGTCGAAGAGGGGGCCGCGAAGCTCGATGCCGTAGTTGGCGAGAATGGTAAGGTCGTATTTTATGTTTTGTCCGACTTTTGTGATTTTCTCATCTTCGAGGATGGGACGCAGAATTTCCAATCGCTTGGTTGCCGCGGCGCGTTGCGGGGGCATCGGCACGTAAAAGGCCTCGCCCTCGGTTACAGACAGGCTCAGTCCCACAATTTCGGCCAAAATTGCGTTTGTTCCCGTGGTCTCGGTGTCGAAGCACACAGTTTGATGATTTTTTATAGCACAAACTAAATTGTATATATCCTCTTCTGTATCAACGAGTTTGTAGGTGTGAGGAGTGTTTTTTAAGCTCGCGAGAATTGAATTTTTTTCTTCGCCCGTGTCCTCGGCGGGGAATAAGTCAAAGAGAGTGCCTTTAAAAATGTCGTCCGATGCGCTCTTTTTGCTTTGTTGCGAGGCGTCGGGGGTGTCGTCATTTTCGTCGGGGGTGTCGAATAGGGTGGGGGCCGAGTTTCTCTTTTTCACTCGCTCTTTAAGGGCGCGCAGCTCGTAGTGGTCGAGTAGTTGTGTCAGCCGGGCGTCGTTGGCGGGCTCGCGGCGCAGCTCCTCTAAATTGAGTTCTACGGGAACGTCTGTTTTTATTGTTGCAAGGAATTTGCTGAAGAGAATCTTTTCGCTGTTCTCTTCTATCTTTGTGCGCAGTGCTCCTTTTATCTCATTGGTGTGGGCAAGCATCTGCTCGATGCTTCCGAATTGTGCCAATAATTTTTGTGCGGTCTTTTCGCCCACTCCCGGACAGCCGGGGATATTGTCGCTGGCGTCGCCCATTATTCCCAAAAGGTCTATTATCTGTGCAGTGCTCTGTACACCGAATTTTTCTTTCACTCGTTCGGCATCCATAATCTCAAACTCTTTGTCGCCATATTTCGGACGGTATATGAGTGTGTGCTCCGAGACTAACTGTCCGTAGTCTTTGTCGGGGGTCATCATATATGTTAAAAGGGCCTTTTCTTCGGCCTTTTTTGCCAATGTTCCGATGACGTCGTCGGCCTCGTATCCGGGTACTTCGAGGATGGGAATGTTGTATGCCTTGATAAACTCCTTAATCACGGGCACCGACTCGCGTATGACCTCGGGCGTCTCCTCGCGTTGTGCCTTGTAAGCCTCGTAAGCCTCGTGGCGGAAGGTTTTTCCTTTGGGGTCGAACGCAATGCCGATATATGTGGGATTCTCTTTTTTGAGAACATCTTCGAGGGTGTTTATAAAGCCTAATATGGCCGACGTATTGAACCCTTTTGAGTTTATGCGCGGGCTTTTTATAAAGGCATAATAGGCGCGGTAAATGAGCGCGTAGGCGTCTAATAAAAATAGTTTTTCCATCATAATATAAATTATCGAATGTAAAAATACACAAAATTTGCTTCTAACGCTATACTTTTTTATTACTTTTGCAAAATGGCGTTATTAGGCGTTGAAAAATATATGCAGAGTATGGATATTAGAGAAAAAATAAAGCAGCCCATTGAGCAGGAATTTCAATTGTTCAAGCAATTCTATTTGCAGCAATTCAGTAGCAGTGTCGAGTTACTCGATAGTGCCCTGAAGCACGTTGCGCAGACCTCGGGTAAGATGATGCGCCCGATGCTTCTGCTGCTTGCGGCTAAGAGTTGCGGAAGGGTTGCCGATGCTACTTATGCAGCGGCCTCGGCTCTTGAGCTTTTGCACACGGCTAGCCTGTTGCACGACGACGTTGTTGACGAGAGTAATATGCGTCGCGGCGAAAAATCGCTGAATGCCGTTTATAGCAACCGCATTGCAATTCTCACGGGCGACTATCTTTTATCTACCTCGCTTTACAATGTTGCGCAAACAAAAAACAACGAAATAATCGAGGGATTATCGCAGTTGGGACGCACCCTTTCGGCCGGTGAGATGTTGCAGCTCGAGTTGCAGCGCACAGGCGGTTTCTGCGAGCAGAAATACATCGACGTGATACGCAACAAGACGGCCTCGCTTTTTGCCTGCTGCGGCCGCTTCGGAGCCCTTTCGGCGGGTGCCGAGGCTGCCGAGGTCGAGCGCTTCGGACGATTCGGCGAGCTGCTCGGTATGTGCTTTCAGATAAAAGACGATATTTTCGACTATTTTAATTCCGATATTGGAAAGCCCACGGGCAGCGATATAAGGGAGGGAAAAGTAACCCTTCCCGCGCTCTATGCGCTCAAAAATTCTACCGATGAAAAGGTGCATATTATTGCCGATAAGATAGGCAGGGCACTGCCTTTGGACGACGATGAAATTCAGACGCTCATCGAGGCAGCAAAGAGTTGCGGAGGTATCGAGTATGCCCTCGCGCGCATCGAGGAGTATAAGGTCGAGGCTCTTGCTCTCTTGGGCGATGATATTCCCGAGGAGTGTCGCGAGGCTCTCACCGCTTATTTGGAGTATGTAATATCCCGCGAAAAATAGTAGCTTTCACAAGAATAAAAAAGTCCGCTTAAAAGGCGGACTTTTTTATTATGTGCGGGTGGGGTAGTGCGGCACTCTGTCAGAAGAATTTTGTCTCCTCGCCCAAAATCTCGCCCAGAAGCAGATTGGCCAAGCGGCTTGTGCCCAATCGCAGAAGCTCGTTTGTGAGCCACTCCTCGCCCAGCACCTCTTTGACGATTGTGTAATAAACAAGAGCGTCGTGCACGGTGTTTATGCCTCCGGCAGGCTTGAATCCAATCTTTATGCCTGTCTTTTCATAGTACTCTTTTATGGTGCTGCACATTACGTATGCTGCCTCGGGGGTTGCTGCGGGGCTCTCTTTTCCGGTGGATGTTTTTATAAAATCGGCACCCGAATATATCGACAAAATGGAGGCTTTTTTAATATTTTCGGCACTCTTTAGTGCTCCTGTTTCGAGGATTACTTTCAGATGTTTTTCGCCGCAGATGCTCTTGAGCTCCTGAATTTCGTCGCACACGCTCTCGTAGTCGCCGCTGAGGAATTTGCCTACGCTCAGCACAATGTCAATCTCGGTTGCGCCGTCGTGCAAGGCAAGCGCCGTCTCGGCCACCTTAATCTCTTGGAATGTCTGCGACGATGGGAATCCGCCCGATACGCAGGCAATGCCTACGCTCTCTACTTCGAGCGATTGGCTCACAATTTTGGCATAATTGGGATAGACGCATATTGCGGCAACGTTCTTTAGGTGGGGGTAGCGCTCGTCAAATTCGTTTACTCGCTCGGTGAATGCAAGCACGCTCTCCTCGCTGTCGGTGCATTTGAGGGTGGTAAGGTCGATGCAGTTGAAGAGGAATTTTTTTACCTCGGGTGTGTTGTTTGCCTCGACCTTTGTGTCTATAATCTCTTTTACTTTTTCTGCTACCTCGGCGTCGCTCATTGCGGCTGTGTAGTCGCGCAGTACATAGTCGTATTTGCTCTCTTCCTCGGCGTGATGATGGTGGTGATGCTCGCCGCATCCGCAGTTACAATTCTCGCTCATAATATCAATTTTTAATTATTAAATTCACTTTTTATCCGTTGATTTTTGGATTTTCTTTGTGCCGTTTATAGTCTCTTTTAGTCTTTTTGTCGATGTTTTTTTTCAGTGCTTCGGTTAGGTCAATGCCCGTCTGATTGGCTATGCAGATGAGTACCCACAGGACGTCGGCAAGCTCGTCGTCGAGGCTCTGTTTCTCGCCCTCTTTGAACGACTGCTGGCCGTATGTGCGAGCCATTATACGAGCAACCTCGCCCACCTCCTCGGTGAGTATGGCAAGGTTTGTCATCTCGTCGAAATAACGCACGCCGTACTTCTTTATCCACTCATCGACTTTTCTTTGTGCTTCGCTCAGTCTCATACTCTATTCGCGGTTTTTTGAGTCGATGAAAATTGTTACGGGGCCGTCGTTCAGAAGCTCAACTTTCATATCTGCTCCAAACTCTCCGGTGCCTATTTTCTTGCCGAGTGCGGCCTCAATCTCTTTGCAAAAATCCTCGTACAGCGGGATGGATATTTCGGGCTTTGCGGCTTTAATGTATGATGGACGGTTGCCTTTTTTTGTCGAGGCCATCAGGGTAAATTGGCTCACTGCAAGAAGCTCGCCTCCGGTGTCGAGGAGCGATAGGTTCATCACTCCATTTTCGTCGTCGAAAAGGCGGATGTTTACCACTTTTTTTGCCAGCCACTGAATGTCCTCTTTGCTATCCTCGTCGCATATTCCAACAAAGATTAGCAGGCCTTTGTTTATACTCGACTTTACAATATTGTCGATTGTTACCGATGCTTTTTTTACTCGCTGTATTAAAATTCTCATATTTTCTTTGTGCGGTGTATTAGTGCAAATATATACTCTTTTTCTCTATTTTGAGCTTGGCTTCGATAATATTTTCTCGATTTTTTCGAGCCTTTTTTACTCTCTTTTCAGTGCGTCGATAAGGATTTTTGCTTTTGCCTCGCCCACTATTTTTGCTATCTGTTCCGGGGCGGCTTCTCTTATTCTTTTTACGCTTTTAAATTCGCGCAGCAGTGCTTCTTTGCTCTTTTGGCCGATGCCTTTTATTGTGTCGAGCTCGGATGCTGTCTGACGCTTGCTGCGTTTGTCGCGGTGGAATGTTATTGCGAATCGGTGCACCTCGTCCTGTATATGTGTCATAAGGCGGAAGAGTGCAGTGTTCTGTTTAAGGCCGATGCTCTGAAGGCTGCTCCCTATGATAAGTTCCGATGTGCGGTGGCGCCCGTCTTTTACAAGGCCTGCAATGGTAATGTCGAGGTGAAGCTCGTCCTCGACAATCTCTCTTATGGCTTCCATTTGTCCCTTTCCGCCGTCGGCAAGAATAAGGTTGGGTAGGGGAGCCTGCTCCTCGATGAGGCGGCTGTAACGACGGCGTACAACCTCGCGCATCGAGGCGTAGTCGTCGGCTCCTTCGACGGTTTTTATATTATATTTTCGATAATCTTTCTTCGATGGCTTCAGCTTTTTAAAGACTACGCAGGCGGCCACTGCGTCGCTTCCCTGTATGTTGGAATTGTCGAAACACTCTATTATGAGTGGCAGATTCTCCATCTTCAGCTCCTGCTTAATTTCGCTCATCAGACGTGTGGCCTTTTGCTCGGGATTCAACTTATCCTCTTGCTTCAGACGGTCGGCTTTGTACTGTTTTACGTTCAGTTTGGAGAGTGTGAGCAGACGCATTTTTTCGCCTTTTTGAGGGATTGTAACTGTTACTCCGTCCAGCGGAAGATTTATCGTAAAGGGGACTATTATCTCCTTGGCGTTGCTCTTGAAACGCTCGCGCATTTCAATAATTCCGAGCACTAAAAGCTCGTCGTCGCCCTCGTCGAGGCGCTTCTTGTATTCGAGCGTGAAGGCCTGATTTATGCAGCCGTTTGTAATGTGCAGAAAGTTTATAAAGGCGCTCTTTTCGTCGCTCTCGATATTAAATACATCAAGGTTGGTGAGCGACGAGTTTACTACCTCGCTGCGGGTGCGGAAATTCTCGATTAGCTGATATTTTTCCTTTATTTTTTGTGCCTCCTCGAATTTTAATTCGCTTGCTTTTTTCTTTATCTCGGACAGCAGTGTCGCTTGCAGGGGGCGAATATCTCCCTTTAAAATTGAGATAATTTCTGTGATGTAATTCTGATATTCGTCGTGCGAAATGCAGCCGATGCAGGGGGCGCAGCAGTTGTGAATCTGGTGCTCCAAGCAGGCCGAGTATTTTGCGTTTCTCACTCCCTCGGGGGTGATTTTTAGATTGCACGTGCGCAGCGGATAGAGCCCTTTTATCAGCTCAAGCATTGCGGCAAGAGCCCCGGCGTTGCTGTACGGGCCAAAGTATTTTCCTGCGCCGCGCACTATCTTGCGTGTCTTGAAAATCTTGGGAAAATAGTCGTTGCTGATGCAGATTGAGGGGTATGTTTTATCGTCCTTCAGTAGTACATTGTAGCGAGGCTGATGCTGCTTTATGAGGTTGTTCTCAAGGAGCAGTGCATCGGCCTCGCTGTTTACTATAATGTAACGAATGTCGCATATTTTTGAGACCAGCAGGCGGGTCTTTAGTGTCTGCTGCTCTTTGTTGAAATAGGACGAGACGCGGCGCTTCAGATTCTTGGCCTTGCCGACATATATTATTACTCCCTTATCGTTTAGATATTGGTAGCATCCGGGCGTCTCGGGCAGATTGCTCACAATGCCTTTCAGATAGGCCTCTCTCTTGTCGCGCTCGTTGCTTTTCATTGCAATTTATTCGTCAACCTCTACTGCTAATAGTGCTTTTACGTCGGCCTCTTTGGGGAAAATGGCACGGCCGCCCAGCCCGTCAAGCTCTATGAGAAAGTTTATCATTACGTTTTTGGGGCCGAGTTTTTTTACAAGGTTATATGCGGCCAGCATTGTGCCGCCTGTGGCCAAAAGGTCGTCGTGAATTAGTACAACGTCGTCCTTGTCGATGGCGTCCTTGTGAATCTCAATTGTGTCGGTGCCGTACTCTTTGCTGTAACTCTCGCTGATGGTCTCGGCAGGGAGTTTCCCCGGCTTGCGGATGGGTACAAATCCCGCGCCTAATCTAACGGCCAGCGCAGCGCCCATCACAAAGCCGCGCGACTCGATGCCTACCACTTTTGTTATCCCGCAATCTTTGTAAAGCTCGTAAAGAGCATCGTCGAGCTCCTTTAAACACTCGGGCTTTTTGAATAGCGAGGTAACGTCTTTAAACTGTATTCCCGGGATTGGAAAGTCGGGAATGTTTCTTAGGTTTTTTAATAGTAATTCTTGGTTCATAGTTGTATGCTTTTTTTACTTCTTTTGTTCTTTGTTTGTGTTGTTCCACGTGGAACAATTGCCTATTTGTGGGCAAGCACCATTAGTACGTTTATGTCGCTTGGTGATACTCCGGGGATGCGGCTTGCTTGTGCGATTGTCTCGGGCTGAATGGCTGTGAGCTTCTGGCGGGCCTCGGTCGAGAGCGAGTCGATGCTGTTGTAGTCGAACCGTCCTTTGATGCGGATATTTTCGAGGCGTTGCATCTTCTGTGCAAGCTCGCGCTCGCGCTGAATGTAGCCGCTGTATTTTATTTCAATCTCGACGGCCTCGACAATCTCGTCGCGGCTGCCGCCCAACTTTTTCAGGCGCGCCTCAAGCTGTCCGATAAAGGGCGCGATGCTCTCGATTGTTACCTGCGGACGCTCAATTATTGACGATAGCTTGCAGCCGCGGGCGAGTGGGGTGGTGCCCAGCTTTTCGAGCCCCTCGTTTATGTATTGTGCCTTTACCGAGAAATTTTCGATAAACTCGGTGAGCTCGGCAATCTTCTTTTGTTTGTCCAAAAGGCGCTTGTAACGATTCTCGTCGGCAAGGCCTATCTTGTGCGAGCGCTCGGTTAGTCGGGCGTCGGCGTTGTCGGCGCGCAGCAGTATTCTGTACTCGGCGCGCGAGGTGAACATTCTATAAGGTTCATCGACGCCTTTTGTTACAAGGTCGTCGATGAGCACGCCGATATATGCTTCGTCGCGGTGCAGAATAAATGGTTCGTTGCCTTTGATTTTTTGTGCAGCGTTTATTCCCGCGACAATGCCCTGTCCGGCGGCCTCTTCGTAGCCGGTTGTTCCGTTCACCTGCCCTGCGAAATATAGATTTTCAATTATCTTCGATTCGAGCGTGTGTTTCAACTGTGTGGGGTCGAAATAATCGTATTCTATTGCATAGCCGGGACGATAAGCGACGGCGTCTTTCAGTGCGGGTATTTTGCGCAGTGCGTCGAGCTGAATTTCCATCGGTAAAGAGGAGGAAAAACCATTTACGTAAATCTCCTGCGTCGTCTCGCCCTCGGGTTCGAGGAACAGCAGATGGCGGTCGCGCTCGGCAAAGGTTACAATCTTCGTCTCGATGCTGGGGCAGTAGCGCGGCCCTATACTTTGTATCTGTCCGTTGTATAGTGGCGACTCGTCGAGGCCGCTGCGCAGTGTCTCGTGTACCTCGGGGTTGGTGTAGCAGCCCCAACAGGGATTTTGCTTCAATTTTCGCTCGATTGGCTCGTAAGAGAAACGGTGAAAATCGTTATCACCTTCTTGAATATCAGTGAGTTGCAGATTTATTGAGCGCTTGTCGAGCCTCACCGGGGTACCGGTCTTCATTCTTCCGGCCGAAATACCGTGTCTTGTGAGCGATTCGGTGAGCCCTTTTGCTGCGGGCTCGGCAATTCGGCCGCCCTCAATCTGTACGCGTCCGATGTGCATAAGCCCGTTGAGGAATGTGCCGGCGGTGATGATTATGCTCTTTGCGCGAAACTCGGCACCGAGTTGTGTGCGCACGCCGACGGCCTTACCCTCCTCGACTATGAGCTCGGTGGCGCAATCCTGCCACATATAAAGGTTGGGGATATTTTCGAGTGTCTCGCGCCACAGGATGCTGAATTTTGTGCGGTCGCACTGTGCGCGGGGGCTCCACATTGCGGGGCCTTTCGAGCGGTTGAGCATACGGAATTGTATCGAGGCTTTGTCGGCTATAATTCCCGTGTAGCCGCCCAGCGCGTCAATCTCGCGTACAATCTGACCTTTGGCAATGCCGCCGATGGCGGGGTTACAGCTCATCTGCGCAATTTTGTTCATATCAATTGTCATCAGGCAGGTCTTTACCCCAAGATTGGCTGCCGCTGCCGCTGCCTCGCATCCTGCGTGTCCGGCTCCAATAACCAATATGTCGTAATAGAATTTCACTTTGTTCTCTGTTTTTACGGGACACAATATCCCTAATTAAGCACACAAAAGTAATATATCTTGTTGGCAATCGCAAGTTGTGGAAAATAATTTTATCGGCCTATTTTGTCGAATCTTGCCCTTTTGTGTGGAATCTCTTTGTCTCGCTCGTGTGTTATTATTTAATTATTCCGATGTTTTATATTAAAAAAAAGGCGCAGTTTGTCTTTTTTATGAAAAAAACATCTATTTTTGCTATTTGTAAAAGTGTTGTTTAACAAATTTTCAAACAATTTATTTTTTAAATAATTTAATATCAATTCATTATGTGGTTACTTAATTCTTCTGTGGGAAAAAAGGTAATTATGAGTGTATCGGGCGCAGCCCTTGTCCTCTTCCTTCTTTTCCATATGTCAATGAACTTGGTCGCACTTTTCAGTGGCGACGCTTACAATTTGATTTGTGAGTTCTTGGGTGCTAACTGGTATGCACTTGTGGCAACAGCCGGCCTTGCTGCGCTTGTTGTTCTGCACTTTGTTTACGCCTTCATCCTCACTATGCAGAACCGTAAGGCTCGTGGCGAGCAGCGTTACGCTTACACCAAGCAGCCTAAAGAGGTTGAGTGGGCATCACAGAATATGTTTGTTCTTGGTGTCATTGTCCTCTTGGGTATGGGCCTTCACCTTTACAACTTTTGGGCAAATATGCAGCTCGTCGAGGTGCTGCATATGCTGGGTGCAAATGTAGATGTATCTTTGGCTACCGACGGTACACACTACATTAAGGAGACTTTCTCGTGCATCGTGTATGTGATTCTTTACCTTGTTTGGTTGGTTGCTCTTTGGTTCCACCTTACTCACGGTTTCTGGAGCGCAATGCAGACACTCGGCTGGAACAATCAGGTGTGGTTTGCCCGCTGGCGTTGCATCGGTAACATTGTTTCGAGCATCATTGTTCTTGGCTTTGCTATCGTAGTACTTGTTTATGCTTTCTGTCCTTGCGCAGGAGGTTGTTAAGCACAATTTCTAATTTGTAAATTTATAAAAACATTATATTATGGCTAAGATTAGTTCAGTAAAACCGGATTCTAAAATTCCCGAGGGGCCGTTGGCCGAAAAGTGGACCAATTACAAGGCTCATCAGAAATTGGTGAACCCCGCTAACAAGCGTAACCTCGACATTATCGTTGTCGGTACAGGTCTTGCAGGTGCTTCGGCTGCCGCATCACTTGGTGCAATGGGTTTCAACGTGCTTAACTTCTGTATTCAGGATTCTCCCCGTCGTGCACACTCAATCGCTGCACAGGGTGGTATAAACGCTGCAAAGAATTATCAGAATGACGGCGACTCGGTTTATCGTCTTTTCTACGATACTATCAAGGGTGGCGACTATCGTGCTCGCGAGGCTAACGTGCATCGTTTGGCCGAGGTTTCGGGTGCCATCATCGACCAATGTGTGGCTCAGGGTGTTCCTTTTGCCCGTGAGTATGGTGGTCTGTTGGCTAACCGTTCGTTCGGTGGTGCTCAGGTATCGCGTACTTTCTATGCCCGCGGTCAGACCGGTCAGCAGCTTCTGCTTGGTGCTTACTCGGCACTTAACTATCAGGTGAACCTCGGAAAGGTTAAGCTCTACACTCGTTACGAGATGCTCGACGTTGTTATTATTGACGGTCGTGCACGCGGTATCATCGCACGTAACCTTGTAACAGGTAAGGTTGAGCGTTTCGCTGCTCACGCAGTTGTTATCGCCACCGGTGGTTACGGTAACGCTTTCTTCCTTTCGACAAATGCTATGGGAAGCAACGGTTCGGCTGCTCTTCAGTGCTACCGCAAGGGTGCTTATTTTGCCAACCCCTGTTTTGCACAGATTCACCCCACTTGTATCCCCGTGCACGGCGACAAGCAGTCGAAGCTGACACTTATGTCCGAGTCGCTGCGTAACGACGGCCGCATCTGGGTTCCCAAGAAATTGGAGGACGCTAAGGCTCTTCAGGCCGGTAAGAAGAAGGCGAGCGACATTCCCGATGAAGACCGCGACTTCTATCTCGAGCGTCGTTACCCCGCATTCGGTAACCTTGTTCCCCGCGACGTTGCCTCACGTGCAGCAAAAGAGCGTTGCGACAAGGGCTACGGCGTAAACAACACCGGCCTTGCCGTGTTCCTCGACTTTAAGTATGCCATCCAGCGTCTGGGTAAAGAGGTTGTTAAGCAGCGTTACGGAAACCTCTTCGATATGTACGAGGAGATTACCGACGTTAGCCCCTACGAGGAGCCTATGATAATTTATCCTGCCATCCACCACACAATGGGTGGTATCTGGGTTGACTACGAGCTTCAGACCTCAATCCCCGGATTGTTCGCAATTGGTGAGGCTAACTTCAGCGACCACGGTGCTAACCGTCTGGGTGCTTCGGCTCTTATGCAGGGCTTGGCCGACGGTTACTTTGTGCTCCCCTACACAATGCAGAATTATCTGAGCGACCAGATTCAGGTTAAGCGCTTCAGCACCGACGCTCCCGAGTTTGTTGCTGCCGAGAAGGCTGTCAACGACAAGATTGCCAAGCTGATGGCCATCAAGGGTAAGCGCAGTGTCGATTCTATCCACAAGGAGCTTGGCCACGTAATGTGGGAGTACGTAGGTATGGCACGTACCAAAGAGTCTTTGGAGACAGCAATCAAGAAGATTGCCGAGGTCGAGAAGATTTTCTGGAGCGAGCTTCGTATCCCCGGTGTAGCCGACTCTCTGAACGTAGAGCTTGAGAAGGCTCTTCGTCTGCTCGACTTTATCGAGATTGGCAAGCTGATGGCCTACGACGCACTCAACCGTGAGGAGTCGTGCGGTGGACACTTCCGCGAGGAGCATCAGACCGAAGAGGGCGAGGCTAAGCGTAACGACGAGGCATTCTCATACGTAGCCTGCTGGAAATACACAGGCGAGGGCAACGAGCCCGAGCTCCTGAAAGAGGACCTCAACTACCAATATATTAAGGTACAGCAGCGTAACTACAAAAACTAATTAAAAAAGATTGTAACAATGGATCAGAATATCAGTTTTAACTTGAAAGTATGGCGTCAGAGAGGGCCCAAAGAACCCGGAAAGTTCGTTACCTATCCGATGAAAGACATACCCGGTGATACCTCATTCCTTGAGATGCTCGACATCCTGAACGAGGAGCTCATCAACAAGGGCGAGGAGCCCATAGTATTTGACCACGACTGCCGCGAGGGTATCTGCGGTATGTGCTCGCTCTACGTGAACGGTCATCCTCACGGTCCCGCAACAGGCGCAACAACCTGTCAGCTCTATATGCGTCGTTTCAACAACGGCGACACAATCACAGTAGAGCCGTGGCGTTCGGCTGCGTTCCCCGTAATCCGCGACCTTATGGTCGATCGTACAGCGTTCGACAAGATACAGCAGGCCGGTGGTTACGTGTCAATCAACACAGGCGGTATCCCCGATGCCAATGCAATTCCCATTGGCAAGGACATTGCCGAGGAGGCAATGGACGCTGCTGCTTGTATCGGTTGCGGTGCTTGTGTAGCTGCTTGTAAGAACGGTTCGGCAATGTTGTTCGTTTCGGCTAAGGTTAGTCAGTTTGCACTGCTTCCTCAGGGACAGGCCGAGGCTGCACGCCGTGTAAAATCAATGGTTGCCAAGATGGACGAGCTTGGATTCGGTAACTGTACCAACACACGCGCCTGCGAGGCCGAGTGTCCCAAGTGCATCTCAATCAGCAATATTGCACGCTTGAACCGCGAGTTTATAAAAGCAAAATTGGGCGATTGATAAGTTACCCCTTACCCACAATTTTTATTAAAGAGGCTGCTTTTGCAGCCTCTTTTTTTGTTGGCGGATAAAAAGTAGTTAAATAATAGAGAGTTAAAAATTTATAATAAAAAAAATGCTGCTATAAATAAAGTGCAGAGCTAATTTTTGCGAGTGTTGGGGTCTCAAAAAGAGAGGCGCCCTGTGAGAATTTAGTCTATTAAAAAGCAACCGCCAAAACATAATGAAATGTCGGAGCGGTTGTAAGTTGTTAATAATTTTCTGTTTACCCTGCGGGCAACTCCCATTGAATCAATTACAATCGCTTTGCGACCGCACCCCACGCGGCGTAACCTTTGCGCAATTATTGAAAGGCTCTATTTTTTTAAAAAAAAGTTACCTGCTATTGTTTTTTCTCAACAGAAACTATAAATTTGTAACGAAACACACGAAATTAGTTGAATTATGGAAGATTTATCATTATGGTATGCAGGCCTCAGCGATACTATGAGAGCCTTTTGGATTTGTGCCGGAGTTAGTACACTCATCTTTCTTGTGCAATTTGCAATGACATTCATTGGCGTTGGCGAGACGGACGGTGATTTTGATTTTGACGGTGATGCCGGCGACACAATGGATTTTGGCGGTGTAATGTCGCTTTTCTCGGTGCGCAACGTCGTGAATTTCTTTATGGGATTCGGATGGGGCGGTGTATGCTTCGGGCCTTACATCGACAATAAAATACTTATTTACCTATGCGCCATTCTCAGCGGTCTCTTCTTTGTTGCCATCTGTCTGTTTGTTATGAAGCAACTTTTCAAGCTACAGAGCAGCGGAAATATTGATATGAACGACTGCGTGGGCAAGGTGTGCGACGTTTATCTGCGCATCCCCGCGGCAAAAAGCGGCAAGGGAAAGGTGCAGATGAGCATCAACGGCACTATAATAGAGTGGGACGCAATGACCGACGATGCCGAGGAGATTAAAACGGGCAGCAAGGTAAAAGTAATTGCGCATTTGGGCGGCGGAACAATGCTTGTCGAGCGCGCCTAAAGAATCCCGTTGTATTTTTAATTAACATTATTATAAACTAACATTATGGAAACTATGCCTATTTATGCTGTGGTCATAGCAGCAGTAGTTCTTGTTATTTTCATTACCTTCGTTAACCGTTACAGACGCTGTCCGTCGGACAAAATCTTGGTTATCTACGGTAGAGGTTCGGGTAAATCATCGACAAAGTGTTTGCACGGTGGCGGCGCCTTTGTGATGCCCCTTATACAGGATTATGCTTACCTGAGCCTCACCCCCATCTCAATCGACGCCAACCTCACAAACGCACTCAGTAGGCAGAATATCCGTGTGGATGTTCCCAGCCGCTTCACGGTAGGTATCTCGACCGACCCCGACTCGATGCAGGCGGCCGCCGAGCGTCTGTTGGGCCAAACCCACACACAGATTCAGGATCTTGCACGAGACATTCTCTTTGGTCAGTTGCGTCTGGTAATTGCCACAATGAGCATCGAGGAGCTCAACAACGACCGCGACAAATTCTTGGAGAGCATCTCGGCCAACGTCGAGGTCGAGCTCAAGAAAATTGGTCTGCGCCTCATCAACGTAAACGTAACCGATATTAAGGACGAGTCGGGTTACATCGAGGCACTCGGTCGCGAGGCAGCTGCAAAGGCCATCAACGAGGCAAAAGTACGCGTAGCCGAGCAGGATAAGATTGGTGAAATTGGTAAAGCCGAGGCCGTTAAAGAGACCCGTATCCGTACCGCTGAGGCCAATGCCTACGCCGTAAAGGGCGAGAACGAGGCTAAGGTCGAGATTGCCAACTCCGAGGCTTTCCGCCGCGAGAAAGAGGCCGAGGCACAGCGCAGGGCAAGCGCAGCCGAGAAGGTACAACAGGCTAAGGCCCTGCAAGAGGCCTACGCAGCCGAGCGCGAGGCCGAGGAGGCTCGTGCCGAGCGTGAGCGTTCGACCGAGACAGCCAACGTCATCGTACCCCAAGAAATTGAGAAACAGCGCCTTATCATCGCAGCCGAGGCCGAGGCCGAGCAGAAGCGCGTCAACGCAAAGGGTGAGGCCGACGCCATCTACGCCAAGATGGAGGCCGAGGCTAAGGGTCTCTACGAGGTGCTCACCAAGCAGGCAGCCGGTTACGACAAGATGGTCGAGGCAGCAGGCGGCGACGCCAACAAGGCTTATATGCTGTTGCTGCTCGAAAAGCTCCCCGAGCTTGTAAAGACACAGGTAGAGGCAGTCAAGGGCATCAATATCGACCACGTTACCGTTTGGGACAGCGGCAACGGCGACGGCAAAGGCTCGACAGCAGGCTTTGTATCGGGCCTTATGAAGTCCGTTCCTCCCTTGAACGAGCTTTTTGATATGGCAGGATTGAACCTCCCCGAGTACCTCGCCAAGAAAAAAGAGGCCGAGGAGACAAAGGCCGAGGAGATTTAAAAAATCCACAAGCACTATAAAAAAGTTTAGAGGGCGGCCCAAAAGTAATTGGGTTGCCCTCCTTCATTTTCTCAGTTCATATTCTATATTTATGTGGATTATAAAAAATATAGCTATTCCTTTGAAAAACATCGGAATAGCTATTGTTCGTTTGGAAAATTATAAATTCTGTTGATTAAAAACTGCCGCCTTTTTTATAAAGGGGCATAACAATGATATTAAATAAAAGCATTATCAATGCTTGTTCCTTTGAGTGAAGTCGCTATACTATTAAACCACCAAGCTACAGCCCCAAAAGACTGCGGCAAGGTGGTTGTTTTTTATCCTGCCACGAAATAAGTTTTTAATACATTTGTGGCAAAATAATCTAATATAAACTTGCCACGAAATAAACTTTTAGTATCTTTGTGGCAAAATAATAGAACTATGGAGGGTATAATTGGTCGCAAAAAAGAGCAAAAGGAACTTGAGCAGGTTTATAATTCAAACAAGGCCGAATTCGTGGTTGTTTACGGAAGAAGGCGCGTGGGTAAGACGTATCTTGTGAGAGAGCTCTTTCGGGATAGATTGGATTTTTACCACACTGCACTTTCGCCAATAGAACTTGAAGATGAATATTTAGCAGAGAAACAACTGCAAGCGTTTTATCACTCTTTGAAACGCTATGGTGCAGATGTTGAGAAAAAGCCGAAAGATTGGTTCGAGGCTTTTGAGATGCTCATCACTTTGTTCGAGAGTAAAGTAAAAGACAAACGGTTGGTTGTCTTTATAGATGAACTGCCGTGGATGGACACCCCACGCTCGGGTTTCATCACAGCCTTTGAGCATTTTTGGAATGGTTGGGCCGCCGGGCAAAAACATATTATGCTCATTGTGTGCGGCTCTGCAACATCGTGGATTTCCGACAAGCTCCTACAAAATAAAGGTGGACTTTACGGGCGCACAACCTACGAAATGCACCTTTCTCCGTTTACACTTGGCGAATGTGAGGAGTATATGAAGAGCGAGGGCATCATTATGGACCGTTACGAGCAATTGCAATGTTATATGGCAATGGGTGGAATACCATATTACCTTTCTTATATAGATAAGAGTGAAAGCCTCACACAGAATATAGACCGCCTCTTCTTTGACAAAAAAGGAAAACTGAGAGGTGAATTTGACCGCTTGTACGCCTCGCTTTTTGCATCGCCGGAAAAA
>JAFQVS010000065.1 GCA_017407905.1 Bacteroidaceae bacterium
AACAAGTTTCTCTCTGCCCGTTTGGCTTAACGAAAGGTTGGCTTCGCCGACAATTTCTCGCCATGGCAAAGTGCAAGCAAGCTCGCCTTTGCTCATTTGGCTTAACGAAATTGTTCGATAATCTGTCACAAATTTGCACGATGAGACAAAAGAGGAAAATTCGAGAGAATTTTCCTCTTTTGTATTTTTGTAATTCACTGATAATCGAGCGATTATTTACAAAATCACAGACAAAAGCAGATAGCCGTTGACGAGAGCAGAAGTAGCAGAGCAATAACGCCCAAGCAACCGCCTTTTTTTTCTTGCCTCGGGCAATTGCCTCCCAATTTGTCGATATAATCTTTGGCCTCTTGAAGAGAACATTTGTTATCCTCGCGATACTCTTTTACGGCTCGCAGTATTTGACCGCTGTTGATTAGGTCAATATACTTTTTATCATCTACATTCTCCATAATTTAATGTTATAAAAGGTTTTAAATTGCCGAACAGGGGGTTATTGTTTGCTCTGCCATTTTTACAAACGACAAGCAAAAATAGATACTGCTATCAATACGGCAAACATTTCTCATACATTTTTTATTTATCCCACCATCATTTACAAATATTTTTTCGGCATCATAAAAAAAATATAATTTTAACAAAAATATCAACTATAATCACTACTTTTGTAAAATACTCTGACACAAAGAGAAAAAGAAGAGCCGCTAATAAACACAGCCGAAAAACAAATAACCAATCAATATTTTATGAGACTAAAATCATTTTCAATTTTCGCATTGTTTGCCACACTGTTCGGCGTGGCAGCAAATGCACAGCAATCTGACTACTATGTGGCACACGGCGCCGATGTTAACATCGCCCACGCTACACACTACCCTAAGGCAGTTGGTATTGTCGGAACACAAAGTGAGCAACAGATTCTTGACGGAATTGCGTCGGCACCGCGTTGTGCAGCTTATTTCGACAAAAGTGCGACAATCTTCGATGTAAAATCGGGCGACGTTGTAACCCCGCAGATTACCATCAACGGCGAGTGGATGCACGGCTACGTTTACGTCGATTGGGACAACAGCAAGCAATTCGACGTAAAGCTCGACGGCACAGGCCCTTACACCAAGCTCGAAGGCAACGAGCTTATGTGCTGGTCGCTCTACGGACACGACACCGACGGCGACAGCGGCTGGAACAGCGACGGCACGCAGCTCACAAGCGGCAATGTGCTTGCTCCCGGCTCATTCAAAGTGCCCGAGGGACTGCCCGAGGGCTCGACCTATCGTATGCGTTACAAGGTCGAGTGGAACAGCATCGACCCCGCGGGCAGCGGCGATAAATTCATCAGCGACGGCGGCTCCATCATCGACGTTACACTGAGAATATCGGGTACAGCCGAGGAGATTCAGCCCGAGGGCTACCCCATCGACGACTACAAAGAGCCTCGCGTGGGCACAACCCCCGACCCCGCCGAGTGGAGCGCAATTCCCGCAGGCCTTAACGCATCGTGGGCCTCGCGCGACGTTCACTACTCGCTGCACAAGGTACCCGCCCTTACACAAAAGGACGAGGCCGAGATTTTCGCTTGGAAGGGCGAGCGCGCCAACATTCAAGCGGTTCTTTACAGCAACAGCGACTGCGGCGTGCTGAGCGTGCGTATGAGCGAGTGGAAAAAGGACGGCGTCGCAACAGGCATCAATACAGCCTTTGCCCGCTTCGTAAACTACGTAATAACAGACGATTATGACGCTTGCGGCAATCACCCGATGACTCTGCCCACGTGGCTTGTGGCCGACGTAATAGACCAAGATAAGCCCCACACAGTGCCTGCAATGGAGACACGCCCCGTATGGTGTACAATTGAGGTACCCCGCGAGGCCGAGGCAGGAGAGTACACCAGCGAGCTTCAGATTGTGAACGAGGCGGGCGACATAATAAAGAGCCTCACACTGAAGATAAACGTCGATAGCCACTCGCTGCCCACCGTTGCCCGGCAGAAATTCCACCTCGACTTTTGGCAGCAGCCCTACGCTGTGAGCCGTTACTACGGCGTCGAGCGCTGGAGCAAAGAGCACCTCGACGCACTGCGCCCCTACCTTGAAGCACTCGGACGCGCCGGACAGCGCACCGTAACCGCCATAATGTTCTACGAGCCGTGGGGCGAGCAGACACACGAGCCCGACCGCTTCGACCCGATGATTCAGACAACAAAGAAGAGCGACGGCTCTTGGGCCTACGACTACACCATATTTGACAAATACGTCGAGCTGTGCGCCGAGTATGGCATCGACAAGCAGATTAACTGCTTCAGTATGGTTCCGTGGGATATGAGCTTCCGCTATTTCGACGAGGCAACAGGCAGCTACAAATACATCAAGACAACAACAGGCACAGCGCAGTACCGCGAGCTGTGGACAAGTTTCCTGAAGGCCTTCAAGAGCCACCTTCAGCAGAAAGGCTGGTTCGAAAAGACCAACATTGCAATGGACGAGCGCGCCGAGAGTGATATGCTCAACGCCTACTCAATTGCAAATTCAGTAGGCTTTAATATGGCACTCGCAGGCAACTACCACTCGTCGCTAAGCGACAAGCTGCAAGACTTCTGCGTGGCATTGGGACAGGACAAACTCTTCACCGCCGCTCAGATGGCCGACCGCAAGGCTAAGAACCGCGTAACAACCTTCTACACAAGCTGCGCCGACAGCGAGCCCAACATCTACACAAACTCCTACCCCGCCGAGGCTGCCTATCTGCCCATCTACGCAGCGGCCAACAACCTCAACGGTTATCTGCATTGGGCGTGGATAAATTGGGACGAGCACCCTCTGACCGACAGCCGCTACCGCAAATTCGGCTCGGGCGACACATACTGCTACTACCCCGGCAACCGTTCGAGCGTCCGCTTCGAGCGCCTCATCGAGGGCATCCATCAGTACGAGAAGGTACAGATTCTGCGCGAGGAGTATAAGAACAACAGCGAGAAGCTGGACGCGCTCAACGCCCTTTTGAACCGCTTCACAAGCAGCGCCGTAGCAGGCGAGCAGTGTGCCGATTGGGTGAACGACCTTGAGGCCTTCCTCAACGGACAAGAGGTAGAGATTCCCGTGGCAAAGGACGTAAAGACAGGCTACTACAAGATAATCAGCAAGGCCACCTCACGTGCCGAGTATCTGTACAACAACGCTCTGCACAACAGCAACAGCCTCAAATTCACACTACAATCGAACGAGGCAGTAAACACCAACAACGGCGTGTGGTACGTAACCGTTAAAGGCGGCAACAAATTGGGCGTAAAGAACGGCGACGGTAACCCGATGGTGGCAGGCACCAATTGGGGCAGCGCAGTGGCCGGCACATTCACCGAGCTCACCGTAGGTCAGACGGTTGACGTAGGCGAGTATCGTTACTACTTCTTCAGCGAGGCAATCAACTGCACCAACGGAGGCGCCAATTTCAAAGTGGGCGGTGCCGACTTTATCACAACGTGGAGCGATGGTGGCACTGCCGACGACAATATGTGGCGCTTCGAGCCCGTTGACGTCGAGGGTAAAAACATCTACAACGTATCAATCGAGGGCAACGAAGATGCCTACGTAACATACACACACGGCACGGTGAGCGAGACAGCCTTCGACGGCGGATTCTTCATCGTCGAGGGACAAATATCGAAAGAAGCCCTCAGAGCAGGCCTCATCGACAATGTACTCAACAGCGCCGATATTACCATCGAGGATGGCACAATAAAGGTGAGCAACATTAAAGGCGCCACAAAGCCCGAGAAACAAGACCTCTACAACACCAGCAACGGCGACGGCGTTATCCCCCCCTACCGCATCCCCGGCATCACAACAGCAAGCAACGGCCGCCTCATCACAGCAGCCGCCCGCCTTGTATGCGGAACCGACCCCGGATACGGACAGGTTGATGTCGTCTGCCGCATAAGCGACGACCACGGCCGCACGTGGAGCCCTATGATTGACGTCGCAGTGGGCACAGGCCGCACCTCGGCAACAAAGAATTACTTCGACACAGCCTTCGGCGACCCCGCAATTGTAGCCGACCGCACAACGAGCGAGGTGCTTATTCTGGCCGTGGCAGGCTGCACCGTCTATGGCAACGGAAACACCACCCGTAAGAACCCCAACCTCATAGCCCTCATACGCAGTAAGGACAACGGCGAGACGTGGGAGGAGCCCATCGACGTAACCGAGGACATTTACAGCCTCTTCGACGCCGGCAACCCAATGCAGGCAGCCTTTGTGGGCGGCGGAAAAATATTCCAGAGCCGCATAGTAAAGAAAGACAAATACTACCGCATCTACGCAGCGCTGTGTGCACGCCCCAACGGCAACCGCGTAATATATTCCGATGACTTTGGCGCAACGTGGCACGCATTGGGCGGCGCATCGGCACTGCCGGCGACAGGCGGCGACGAGCCCAAATGCGAGGAGCTGCCCGATGGCCGCGTGATACTGTCGAGCCGTGTCGGCGGTGGACGCATCTACAACATCTACACATACAGCAACACCCTTGAGGGCAAGGGAGCGTGGAGCAACGCCACAAAGAGCACATTCGAGGGCGCAGGCCTCACCCCCGGCGGAAACTCGACCAACGGCGAGATACTCGTAGTGCCCGCAGTGCGCAACAGCGACGGCAAGGAGGTTTACGTTGCCCTGCAATCACTGCCCACAGGCAGCGGACGCACCAACGTAGGAATCTTCTACAAGGAGCTGGGCGAGGCATCCGACATCAGCAGCGTAGCCAATTTTGCAACCGGTTGGGACGGATTCTATCAGGTGAGCAACACCTCATCGGCTTATAGTTCGATGGACCTTCAGGCCGACGACAGAATAGGCTTTATATACGAGGAGACGCTCACAGGCTTCGGCAAGCGCAACAACCCCGTATCGACCAGCTTCCCCACAGGCGCCGGACAGCACAATTTCGACGGATTCGACAACCTATACGTTGCCTACGAGCTTGAGTACATAACAGGCGGCGCTTACAGCGTGAAGCGCGACACCGACCGCCGTGCCTTTGTACAGAATTACTTCAACGCAATTGCACAGGAGGCCGAAATTTCCGACGAGCAGAGAAGCCTCATTGCCGAGGCCCTGAGCGCCTTGAGCGCACAGCCCACGGTAGAGGAGATTGACAACATCTACTATCTTCTTTCAGGCGGCGGAGCACCCGACAAATGGGACGGAAAGACCCTCACTCTGACCAACGTACAAAAGAGCGGAAAAGAGTATGCCCTGTACATCGACGAGAATAACACCCTCAGCATCAGCAGCTCGTCGGCCGACGAGATTGGCGCCGCAGCACAATTCCTATGCACAAAAGAGGCCGACGGAAAATACAGCCTCTACAATAAAGAGAAAAAGCTCTACATTATATGGCGCGCAGGAAAAAACTACGGCTACAATAACAACAGCGGTACCCTCGCCGAGTACAACGCCACCTACTGCAATTGGAGCTTCAACGACGCAAGCGCCTCGATGCCCGGCACCCACTACATTGTGAGCAAGCGCAGCGACGGCACCACCGACGGCTCGATAATCATTATGGCAGCCGGCACATTCGACGCGTGGTCAAACTCGGCAGGCCTTAGCGACAATTACAGCAACCTTTTCCGCATCGAGGTAAAAGAGGTTGACACCGCAATAAAAGAAGTTTGCGATGGCGACGAGGAATTAGTTATTTACGACCTTTCGGGCCGCAGAATCAACCAAATAACCGCCCCCGGCCTTTACATTATAAACAGCAAAAAGGTATTGGTTAAGTGAGAGCAATACACATTCAATAATTTTCGGGGAGTTTCCAATGGAAACTCCCCGTTTTTATCCACTCTATATAAAAACAAATACTCTGTTTTTAGGGCTCAGTAGAAATTTACTGTGAACAAGAATCAATAATCTATTTCTAATTTTCAAGAACAGTTGCATATAATACGTACAAAAGGTAACTTTTAATTTATTGCACCATAAAAAAGAAATTCAATGTAGGTTCGATTGTTTTAAGGAAAAAGTGCGAGGTATGTTTAACCGCCCGGCGTTGACAATGCTTGCCATTCGCATCCCG
>JAFQVS010000005.1 GCA_017407905.1 Bacteroidaceae bacterium
CCGCCGGGCGTTGACAATGCTTGCCATTCGCATCCCGCGCGCTGCAAGCTGCGCCTGCACTTTCGCGCGACTATTGCTGCAAGCATTGTCGATTATAATTCCGCAGCACCCTTAAAACAATCGTAAACCGAAATGACAAGCAAGTCTCCGACCGAGTGAGCGCATTTTCTTGCCTCACGAGCAAAGGAGACTTGCGACAATTTCTTTAGGTGCAGTTTTTTTGCTTACTTTTTTTCGGAAAAAAAGTAAGTCCTAAAGTATAAAGTGAAAGAGAGAATAGCCGCAGAAATATTCCGAGAGGGTGATAAATAGAATTATCTCGACCACATCTATTTGCTACTGAGCCGTTATTTCACTTTTTCCATAAAGCGACGGGCATCGACGATGAATCGAACGTGTGTACCCTCGCCTATTATGCCGTTCTTATCGCAGGCTGTAACGCTGAATGTGAGTTTGCGTCCCTCGATGGCCGTGAGAGTGGCTGTTGCGCTAACCTCTTGTCCCATTGCGCTGGGGCGTGTGTGCAGAATGTTTATTGCGCCGCCTACGGTTGTGCTGCCCTCGGGCAGAGAGGGAGCCACTGCCTGCATCGCAGCGTTTTCCATCAGTGCCACGAGCGACGGGGTTGCAAATACGGGTAGCGCACCCGACCCCACGTGATGCGCACATTTTTCATCGGTTACGACGGTTGTTGCCGTGTATTTTATTCCTTCTGTAAGCATAACTTTTTGTTTTTTCCCCGCGAATATACAAGAAACGAGCGAGAAATATGAAGTTTACTTCAATATTTTTCACAGCGAGTGCCGACGTATATCGGCCGCAAGGCCAATAACGAATAAACGAGCGAGAAATATGAAGTTTACTTCAATATTTTTCATAGCGAGTGCCGACGTATATCGGCCGCAAGGTCAATAACAAATAAACGAGCGAAAGTTTATGCAAGCGAGTGGGTAAAAATTTATTTTTACACGCAACGAGCGTAGCTAAACTTCGCATAAAGCAAAAAAAAACAAAGTAGTCTTTGTTTTTTCTCACAGCGAGTGCCGACGTATATCGGCCGCAAGAATCTTGCACGGCAAGCGAACAAGAAGAGACACCAATTCTGTTAATAGTAAAAAAAACAATGAAAATAGCACTAATAGCAAAAGACATTATCGAGTGGATAAAAAGCGTGCTTGCAAAAGCGGGCCTTCCTGAAAGTGTGCTCGACGCCATAGAACCCGTGCTCTATCTGCTCATCATAGCACTTGTGGCATTCGTCGTTGCCGAGGCAGCGTACCGCATCGCCCAATTTACCCTGTGGCGCATACAAAAAATGCGCGAATATACCTTTCTCACAAAACTAAACGAGCACAATGTATTGCGCAAGCAGACACACATTCTGCCTCCACTCATTATGAACACCCTCCTGCCCGTAGTTTTTGCCGACAGCCCCACTCTGCTGCACTACACAAGGATGATAGTGTGGCTCTATTTTGTCATTATGCTTGCGCGCGCCATAAACAGCCTTATCAGCGCAGTGGGCGAGACAGCCTTTCGCAACAGCAAATATCGCAATCGCCCCATAAAAGGCTTTGTGCAGGTAGCAAAGATAATTGTCTATATAATTATGACAATCCTTGCAATCTCGATAATTACCGATAAGTCGCCGCTGTATCTTATAGGCGGATTAGGTGCATTTGCGGCCGTGCTTATGCTTGTTGCAAAAGACACGATAATGGGCTTTGTGGGAGGATTCCTGCTGCTCGAAAATGATATGGTGCGCATAGGAGATTGGATTCAGATGCCGGGAAGCTCCATAAACGGCGTCGTAACCGATATTTCCCTGACAATCGTCAAAGTGCAGAATTTCGACAATACAATAGCTACAATTCCGCCCTACACGCTTATAAATGAGAGCTTCGTCAATTGGCGGGGAATGGGCGACAGTGGCGGCCGACGCATCGCACGCGGATACACCGTGAAACTCGACAATATAAGGCCGTGCAGCGAAGAGTACCTCGAAAAAGTAAAAAAACTCGCCCCCTCTTTTGCCGAATATATCGACCTTAAAACAGCGCAAAAGAGCGACGGAAAAATGTCGAACACCGACAACAGCGCAGGCATTGTGAACGGAACGATAGAGACCAACGTCGGGCTCTTCAGAGCATACGCCGAGATGTATCTGACGCATCACCCCCGCATACGAAAAGATATGCTCATAATGGTGCGCACACTCGAACCCACAGGCAACGGACTGCCACTGCAATTTTACTGTTTCACAAACACCACCGATTGGAAACAGTACGAGAGCATTCAGGCCGAGATTATGGAGCATTTTGCATCCATAATGCCAATGTTCGACCTATTCCCCTACCAGAGTACCTCGGCGCGCGACACAATCATCAGCGGAATGTTAGAGGCTAACTATCCTTACAGCAAAATTGAGGGACTGCCCTACAAGCTCACGCTCGAGAATAATAATTCTAATAAATAGTAATAATCGGATATTTTTAACATTTTTTGCACAATAAGCGTGCGATTGTGCAAAAATAAATTGTGCATTTGTTCTTTTTGGTATAATTTTGTCGCCGTTTAAGGATAAAGAACATTTATTATTTACTTAAAGAGGTATTAAGAATATGTCAAAGATTAAGGGTTCAACGGTGCTCATTACGGGTGGTGCATCGGGAATTGGACGCATTATGGGGCGCATCGCGTTGGAAAAAGGTGTGCGACAATTGATTATTTGGGATATTAACGAGCAGGGCATAAACAGCACCATCGAGGAGCTGCGCACTATTGGAAACATAAAGGGATACAAGGTCGATATTAGCGACACGGCTGCCGTGCAGGAGTGTTATAAGCGTATGCGCCGGGAGTGTGGCAACATTGACATCCTCATAAATAACGCCGGAATTGTGGCCGGAAACAACACATTCGACAAGGAGCAAATTGGTAATATCGAGCGCACAATGCAGATAAATTCGGTGGCGCCGATGATACTCGCCTCGCTGGTGCTGCCCGAAATGGTGGCGCGCGACAGCGGACACGTGTGCAATATTGCTTCGGCAGCGGGAATGTTGGCCAACCCTAAAATGTCGGTCTATGCGGCAAGCAAATGGGCTATGATTGGCTGGAGCGACTCGGTGCGCATCGAGCTCAAGCAGATGAAAAGCAAAGTACGCTTTACGACCATCGCCCCCTATTTTATAAACACGGGAATGTTCGACGGCGTAAAGTCGCGCATCTTCCCCATCCTAAAGCCCGAGCCCACTGCGCGCAAGATAATCGCTGCCATCGAGAGCAACAGAAACTTTAAGGGCCTGCCTTTCGGCTACCACTTTATACGTTTCTGTCAGGCAATTTTGCCCACCTCGATTTTTGATTATATCTTTGGCGAGGTAGTTGGAATTTTTCACGCAATGGATAATTTTACCGGACGAAAATGATGAGCATAGAAAATACCCCCCGCGCCGAGATTGAGAAGATTCACGCTTCGCAAAGAGAGTTTTTCTCGACGGGCGCCACACTCGATTACAAATTTCGCAAAAAACAGTTACAGAAACTCTTAAAAGCGCTTAGGCAGTGGGAACGTCCGCTGCTCACCGCCTTGTGGAACGACCTGCACAAGAGCGAGGAAGAGGCCATTATGACCGAGCTCAGCATTGTGGAGGGCGAGATAAAGAACCACATACAGAATCTGGGACGGTGGATGAAGCGCAGCAGCGTCCCCACTCCGCTAAAGATGATGCCCTCGCGCAGCCGCATCGTGCACGAGCCTCTTGGCGGTGCGCTCATCATTGCCCCGTGGAATTATCCCGTGCAACTGCTGCTCAACCCGCTTGTGGGCGCAATCTCGGCCGGATGCACCGCCATCCTTAAGCCCTCGCCCTACGTTCCCGCCGTCTCGTCGGTGCTGCAACAGATGATAAGCCGCACCTTTAAGCCCAACTACATTGCCGTTGTGCAGGGTAACCGCGAGGTAAACAGCAGCCTGCTTGAGCTGCGCCACGATATTATTTTCTTCACCGGAAGCCCCTCGTTGGGCCGCAAGGTGATGCAGGCGGCGTCGGAAAATCTGACCCCCGTGATACTTGAACTTGGCGGAAAAAGCCCCTGCATAGTGGATAAGGATGCCGATATAAAGATTGCGGCACGACGCATCGCGTGGGGAAAAACCCTTAACGCAGGACAGACCTGCATTGCTCCCGATTATCTGCTCATACACCACACGCTCAAGAGCCGCTTTGTAGAGGCTTTCAAAGAGGAGCTTCACAAGCTGCACGGCAAGGACATTCAGATGAGCCGCCACTATGTGCGTATGGTCAACGAGCGGGCATTTGAGCGCGTTGCGGGTTATCTGAAGGAGGGTGATATTGTGCTCGGAGGGGCGGTGGATGCCTCGCAGCGTTACATCGAGCCCACTCTTTTGGATAATGTCAGCCCCGATGCTGCTGTTATGAATGAGGAGATTTTCGGCCCTGTGCTGCCGATGATTACCTTCGACAAGCGACGCGAGGCGCTCGATTTTATCCGCAAGCGCGAAAAGCCTTTGGCGCTATACTATTTTGGTAAGGTGGATGATGGTTACGACGTGCTGAAGCTCGTCTCCTCGGGTGGTGCCTGCATAAACGACACGATTATGCACATTGCCAACGAAAATATCCCCTTTGGCGGTGTGGGAAATTCGGGAATGGGACGTTACCACGGCTACGACAGTTTTTTAGCCTTCTCGCATCGTCGTTCGGTGGTTGTTACGCCCACCCTCTTCGACCTTCCGTTCCGATATATGCCTTATAAGATGTTCGAGCTTGTGAAAAAATTGCTGTAAACAGAAATTAAAGCGTGCAGCCAGAAAAAGCATTGCCGTGTCTCTTGTTTTTATGTGAGACACGGCACTGCTTTTTTAGTCAAATAAATTACTGCTTATTGATGAACGTCGCGCAGAAGGTCGTTCACTGTCTTAACGGGATTGAATGTGATAAGGGGCACCTCGACAAATACTGTGCACCAATCGCTCATTGCACCGTTCCACAATCCGGGAAGCTCCATTGCCTTGAGCTCGCGGCCGCTCTTCGACTTGTGCGAGATGAATCCCGTGTTCTTGTCAACGAATGCGGGGAGGTCGAATTTCTCGCCCTTATAGCCCTTAACGGCGCAGACAAGGTCAACGGGGTTAAAGTGTGTGCCATTCTCGAACATCGACTTTGATGCGGCGTTGTTCATATCAATCTGCGAGCTTTCGAGAATCTGTAACGATACCGAGCCGTCGGGGTTGCAGGCAAAGAAGGGGCCTCCGCCGGGCTCACCCACGTTCTTGACCATTCCGCAGATGCGCATCGGACGGTTGAGTTTCTTACGCAGATAGAGCACAAGCTCGCAATCCTCCATATGCTTAATCTCTTCGTGGCGGCACTGTAGATTCTGCTGTACGAAACGAATCATCTCCTCAATCTGCTCGTGGGTGTATTTTCCGCTGTCGATGAGACGCAGATACTCGAATGCCTTCTCCTGAAGCGATACAAGGATGCCGGCAAGCAGTTTCTTGTAGGTTACGGTGTCGTCTTTCAGACGGTCGGGCACCACGTTGTCGATGTTCTTTATGAAGATTATGTCGGCGTCAATGTCGTTGAGGTTCTCGATGAGTGCGCCGTGGCCTCCGGGACGGAACAAGAGCTCGCCGTTCTCCTCGCGGAAGGGCTCGTTGTTGGCGTCGGCGGCAACGGTGTCGGTGCTGGGCTTTTGCTCGCTGAAGGTTATGTCGTACACGACACCGAATTTTGCCTCATAAACGGGCTTGCACTGTGCCACGAGTGTCTCGAAGAGTGTGCGGTGGTCGGTTGATACGGTAAAGTGCAGTCGCACCTTGCCGTCGGCCGATGCGTACAGGGCACCCTCGACAAGATGCTCTTCGAGTGCGGTGCGTGCGGCCTGCTCGCTGTAATTGTGGAATTTCAGCACGCCTTTAGGCAGTGCTCCGTAGTTTAGTCCGGCCTCGCCCAAAAGGTTGGCTACCACCTCTTTGTATTTTCCCTCGGCGATGAGCTGTGCAATTGTTGCCGAGTGGTTCTTTTGGCAGGCAGCGTCAAGGTCGCCATAGAATGCGAATTTCTCAATGTTGTCGAAGAATTTCTTCTCAAAATCATTTGTGGGAACATTGTAGTCGGCGCCGAGGAACGAGAAGAGGTCTTTGAACATACGGCTGGCCGCACCCGATGCGGGTACGAACTTAAGCACGCTGTGGCCATCGGCACAGAATGCGCCCCACTTTTGTATGTAACACTGAACCTCCTCGTCCGAGGGACACAAGATGCCTCTCTCGGGGGTGGCGGCTGCCTCAATCTTCAGAAAGGGGAAGCCTGTCTTAAATGTTTTTAACTGCTCGGCGAGTTGCTCTTCCGAGATTCCTTTTTTTACGAGTAACGCCTTGTCGGCTGTGCTAATATTCATAGCGGTATAGTTTAGAGTTTGGTTTATAAGTGCTTTTTTATTGTAAGGAGGCAATATTTGCCCTACGTCCGATACATTTATCGCTAATTATGGCAAAAATAAGAATAAATTTCTAAAATAATCATAAATAAGAAAAAAATAAAGATTGTTTGATGTATCTTCGCATAATAATTAAGGGAACAATGACACAACACAGCATAATTACTCTGACGCTCGACGAGCGACAAGAGATACTTAATTTCGGCAGACAATTGCGTAAAAATGCCGAGGGACGCCTGCCTGTGGGCGATTATCGCTTCATCAAGGAGGCTATTTTAAAGACTGCCGAGGCCGGCAAGATTCAGCGTGATAATTTCGGGTTCCACCCTGTGGTGCTCGATATACAGACGGCTGCTCTTGTGGGACAAGAGATTGGACTGCATCGCGAGATTCTCATAAGCATCCTGCTCAACAGATGCGTGCAACAGCAGGTAATCACCATCGACGAGGTAAAGGAGCGTATGGGCGAGAATGTGGCACGTATGCTCACCAATCTAACCCAGATTAACCGCCTCTATGCCAAAAGCCCCACCATCGAGAGCGAGAATTTCCGCAATCTGCTCCTCTCGTTTGCCAATGATATGCGCATAATACTCATTATGATAGCCAGCCGTCTGGTGCTTCTGCGCCGACTCTTTGACACGGGCGACGATGCCGGCCGCCGACAGGTGGCAGCCGAGGCCTCGAAACTCTATATTCCCCTTGCGCACAAATTGGGATTCTACAAGCTAAAATCCGAGATGGAGGACTTATCGCTCCGTTACACCGAGCCCGACATTTACGCCGAGCTCAGCCGTAAATTGCAAGAGACGGCAGCCTCGCTCGAGGGTTATATGAGCTCATTCATCCACCCTATCGAGACGGCGCTGCGCAAAAATCCGCACATAAAATACCGCATAAAAGGTCGCACAAAGTCCATAAATTCAATATGGCAAAAGATGAAGCGCCAGAAACTGCCCTTCGAGAATATATACGACCTCTTTGCCATACGAATAATAATAGACAGCGAGCCACAGAACGAAAAGAGCGAATGTTGGCAGGTCTATTCGATAGTTACGGATATGTACACGCCCAATCCCAACCGTCTGCGCGATTGGCTGTCGGTGCCCAAGAGCAACGGCTACGAGTCGCTGCACACAACGGTGATAGGCCCCGAGGGACGCTGGGTCGAGGTGCAGATACGCACCGAACGTATGGACGCCGTTGCCGAGCACGGCCTTGCGGCCCATTGGCGCTACAAGGGCATCAAGAGCGAGAAGGGGCTCGACAATCTGCTTGCCTCCATCCGCGACACACTCGAACATCTGAGCGAGGAGGATGTCAGCGAGAATAAATTTAAGATGGAGCTCTATAAAGACGAGATTTTCGTGTTCAGCCCCAAAGGCGACCTTTATCGTCTGACAAAAGGAGCCACGATACTCGATTTTGCATTCTGCGTGCACACAGGCGTTGGCAGCCGCTGCACCGGAGCGCTTGTGAACGGACGCAACGTCCCCATACGCCACACACTGAGCAACGGCGACCAAGTAGAAATTATAACCTCGAACAGTCAGACGCCCAAGCAAGCGTGGCTCTCCATTGCAAAGACCGGACGCGCACGCGCCAAGATACGTCAGGCACTGAAAGAGCTCACCGCACGACAGGCCGACGTTGCGCGCGAGATGCTCATACGCAAATTCAAGAACCACAAGACCGAGTACGACGAGGCTGTGATGGACCAGCTGAGCCGCAAGATGGGCTACAAACGTCTGAGCGACTTTTATCAGCGTGTGGCCGAGGGTGGCATCGACGTTGCCGATATTTTCAAGCACTATAATGCCATCGTCAACCCCGAGACGGGCGAAAATACCGTCAGTGCCCGGGATTTTACCCTGCAACCCGACAAAGAGAGCGCGGGACGCAGCGACGTGCTTGTCATCGAACGCAATCTGAAGGGAATAGACTATAAACTCTCGAAATGTTGTGCTCCAATCTTTGGCGACGAAATTTTCGGCTTTGTAACAATCACGGGCGGAATATCAATCCACCGAACAGATTGCAGCAACGCCCGTCAGCTGCGCGAGCGCTACCCCTATCGAGTGATTGAGGCACGCTGGAGCGACACAATGGGCGGAAAGACACTCTTTCAGGTTGTGCTGCGCATCGTTGGACACGACGACATTGGAATAGTCAACAATATTACCTCAGTCATAACACAAGAGAAGGATGTCATTATGCGCGGAATAAATATCGAGTCGCACGACACGCTCTTCTCGGGTACACTGACGCTTATGATTGGCGAAAATTCAAAGCTCAACAAACTGATTACAAAAATAGAGAACATAAAAGGCGTAAAACAGGTGCGCCGCGTGTAAATAAAAAAGCAAACAGTTGATATTCGGCTCGGGAATTTGTATCTTTGAGCGGATGTTACAGGCGTTACCCACGCTCGCCATAAAATATCGGGCACAGATATTTAACAGACAAAAAATATACAAAATGAAGAAATTGATATTTACACTGCTCGCAATAATCGCAGCAACAACAGCCGACGCACAAAAGTCGGACAAACACCCCATAATGACATTCGAGAAAAAGAGCGTCAGCATCGGCACATTTCCCGCCGAGGATGCCATAAGAAAATGCTATTTTGTATTTACAAACACGGGCGAGGCCGACCTTTACATTCATCAGGCTTTTGCATCGTGCGGATGCACCGTGCCGCAGGTGCCCGAGGAGGCAATAAAGCCGGGCGATAGCGACACCATTTTTGTTACATACGACGGCCGACGCAAGGCCCCGGGTAACATTCGCAAGAGTATCACAATACACAATAACTCGAAGGACGAAATGATAAGGCTCTATATTACGGGCAAAATGCTTCCCGCAAAGGAGCAACCGGTGGATGTTATTGAGGTCGAGGAGGATTAAAGAGCCCACTGCAAATAAGTCATTGTCGGCAGGGTAATACAGAATCAGACACACGCACAAGAATATGAGAGCAATAATTAAACCGGGAATATTTGCCGGGCTGCTCATTGGTATCGGTGGCCTCACCTATCTGAATGTCGGAGGCGTTGCAGGAGCGGTGCTCTTTGCCTTCGGACTATTGTGTGTGGTAATGTGCAAGGCGCAGCTGTTCACAGGAAAAGCGGGCTTTCTGCCACTAAAGGAGCAGTGGCTTCTGCTGCCGATGCTCCTCTTGAATGCCGCAGGATGTTTCTTGAGTGCAATATTTACAATATATGCGCAGAATCCGATGCTGCAAACAACGCTCGACAAAATAATGACGAGCCGCCACGATGCCTCTCTTGTTAATATCCTAATATCGGCCATAGGAACGGGGGTAATTATGACGCTCGCCGTCTATGGCGCACAAAGAAAGAATTATCTGCCACTGCTCTTTGGCGTACCGACATTTATTCTGTGCGGCCTACCCCACTGCGTTGCCGATATTTTCTATTATGCCGCGGCAATTTATGGTGGCGAGTATCATTTGTGGATGCTTACAGCGTGGATTATGGCTGTCGTTGGCAATTATATCGGTTGCAATATTCCCCGCTTTTTTATCGTAAAGTAAACGCTCTCTTTCGCACTAAAATACTTCGGTGGCGGATGAAAATACAATCATCCGCCACCGAAGTATTTTAGTCTCTGCGTATCAGAAAATAAGTTTCTCGACAAAAGAGGTCTTTCCCTCGACACGACCCTCGATAATGTATATTATCGAGCCATCCTCGGCATCCTCGCGGTGGCGATAAATTTCGACCGTGTCGCCGGCCTTTGCCTCGTTGTTGAAATTTATTATAAGCTCCTTTACGGGACGCGCATTTACAACGTCGAGCTCTATTGCATTCATTGCCCACTCGGTATATTTTACGTTGTTTACGTGTGCATTCATATCAAGGTCGGCATAATTCACAGCGTGGCTCATAACAAGCAAAGGCTCGGCCTCTTTGGGCATTACAACTTTTGGGGCGGGCTCGGCAATTACATCCTCGACGATACATTTTTCCTCGCAATTGGCAAGCTCGGGATATTTCGAGAGACGACGTGCGTCGATGTCAATAACCAACCACGACGTTGTTGCCGAGATTAGCTTCTCTTTCCCCTCGCTGTCGAACGCCACAAAATCACGGAAAAACTGATAGCCGCTTGCTCCCTTGTGCCACGATTGAAGGTTAATGTGCTGGCGCCATTTAGGCAGTTTGTGGAAAATAACGTGCATCTTCGACAGCACCCACGCCTTGCGCGTAATGTGCATAGAGTCGTACCCAACGCCCAGATAATCGGCGTGTATGTTGGCGGCCTCCTGTGCAAAATTCAAAAAAGATGTCGGACGCAATGTCCCCGACATATCAACATCGAAACTCGGGATGCGCTTCACGGCGCTGTACTTTTCAATCATACGTTTTTCTTATGTTTGTTAATTACTAATCGAATAGGTTAATGAGGCGGCGCTTGACGGCGTCAGTGTCGAGCAGAATTTTGATAAACTCCTTTGCCGAGGCTTTCTGATAGGCCCCTTTGAGACGCAGAAGCGAGGCCTCCATAATGTTCCCCGGCTCGTCGAGCACAATGGAGCGGAAGCGGGTCTTTCCAAACACTGCCGAGGAGGAGAGGATGGTTGCATAGCCGCTCGATGCAACAAGATGCAACAGGATGTTCGTCTCGTTAAGCTCTACGTGCGACGAGAGCGTAAAATCCTTATTCTCCATCAAACGGTCGAGCATCATACGCGCCTGAAGCCCCACTGCCGGCAGCACCAACTGATATTTTTTTAAGTCCGAGAGCTTTACTTTGCTGCGCGATGCCAGCGGATGCTCCTTGTTCACAACAACAGCCAGCGCATTCTCGAAAAGCGGCATTGAATCGACCTCGGGAATATCAATGAGCGGTTTATAGGAGAGGATAAAATCGAGCCTGTTATTCCGCAAGAGCTCAAGAAGCTCGTTAACCGTCTTATAGCAAATTTCGAGCTTTATTCCCGGATAACGCTTCATAAACTCCAGCACTCCCTCGGTGAGCACAGTGTTAAGGCTGTATGTAACACCCACACGCAGAGTACCTGTCTTTACGTGCTGAAGGTCGTAGAGACGCTGCACGCCATCCTCGGCATCCTGAATAGTGCGCTTGGCAAACGGCAGAAACTCCTCGCCTGCCTCGGTGAGCATAATGTGGCGGCTGTTACGCAAAAAGAGCGTAAAGCCAAGCTCAAACTCAAGCTGCTTAATCTGCTGCGACAGAGTACTTTGTGTGATAAACAGTCGCTTAGCCGCCTCCGAGAAATTAAGATACTCGGCACTTTTAACAAAATATTTCAGTTGCCTCAGTTCCATAGATTCTTATAATCGCGGTGCGAAGATAAGAAAACTGCTCCACATAACGAATTATGTGGAGCAGAAAATATCACAATCTAATAACTCTTTTCTATTAGAATCCGATGAAAATTAACATTGCATATCCAAGTACAATACCCATAAGACCAACGATGATACCAACCTTCATCATATCCTTTTGCTCGATAAATCCTGTCGAGTGAGCAATTGCATTGGGAGGAGTACTGATGGGCAGAATCATTGATACCGACGATGCTATTGCGATACCTACCAACATAGCCTGTGCACCGCCATACTCCTCGAGCGAGCTGCCGAGACCGCTTGCAATGACACCAAGCACGGGAACCAACAACGATGTTGCAGCCGAGTGCGAAATAAAGTTCGAGAAGCCAAAGCAGATAAGTCCTGCAAGAACCATCACTACCAGCGGCGAGAACATATCAAAAGGAACCGACTCTACGATAAGGCTGCTAAGGCTTGCCGAGTACTCATCCTTGTAGTTCAACGCAACACCAAGAGCAAAACCACCGGCTACCATCCACAGCACGCTCCAGTTAATTTCCTCAAGGTCGCGACGTGTAAGAATACCTGTCAAACAGAATATTGCAATAGGAATCATTGCCACAACATTGGTATCAATGCCCCAAATATCTGTACCGAACATCCACATAAAGATAGTTACAACAAATGCGGCAACAACTGACCAAGTCTTAAAGTCCCAGCGGATTGTACCCTCAATCTCGATGTTAATATTCTTCTGCTTGAAGGGGAACATAAAGCGCAGAAGCATCCAAGAGAACACAAGAAGAAGAATAACAAAGGGTGCCATCTTTATTGTCCAATCGACGAAGCTGATGCCCATACCCTGCGTAGCAAGATAGTCGAGTGCAATCATATTGGGAGGTGTACCAATGGGGGTCATCATACCACCGAGGTTGGCACCCACGGGGATTGCCAAAGCAAGAGCTATGCGACCCTTGCCGTCGGCGGGCAGCGAGCGCAACACGGGAGTAAGGAAAGCAAGCATCATAGCAGCAGTTGCAGTGTTGCTCACAAAAGCCGAGAAGATAGCTGTTACAAGAATAAAACCAAGCAGCACAATCTCTGATTTTGTACCGAAAGGCTTCAGAAGAACGCGTGCAAGAGCAACGTCGAGCTTAACCTTTGTCAATCCGATTGCAAGCACAAAACCACCGATAAAGAGCATAATCGTGGGGTTCGAGAAACAAGCCATAATGCTCTTGAACGGAACCAATCCTGCGTTATTCTCGGGGCGCAGGAAATTAAATGCGCTTGTCGAAACGGTGAAAAGCATCACAGTAACAACAACCATAGATGTAACCCACGAGGGCATTGCCTCGGTGAGCCACATAAGCGCTGCAAATACAAACAGAGCAATGATGCGCTGGTGAACATCTGTCAAGCCCTCGATGCCAAAGGTCGATACAGGCAGCATTGCTACAACAATTGAAATTACTGAAATAGCAATAAATTTCATCAGGTTGAGAGATAATTTTCTATCTCTCTTGTGGGATTTGTCTTTCTGGAGTTTCTCCAAAACACTGAATCCGTGGAAATTTTTAAACATAAGTTAGATTATTTAAAGTTATTAAATTTCGGGGTGTAAAATTATACAAGCAGTCCTGTATGTTAAGCGATGCAAATTTACTTACTTATATATTCTTAAATAATTTAAAACTATTTATTTTATCAATAGCAGCTATCGCTTTTATTTATAGATTAAAATTGAGGATTTAATTTTGTTTATGTGGAATTTTGGCGTCGATTCTACTATTATCGGTCGTTCGGATACGGTTTTTTACAAAGGGCGCAGCGAAAAGCTCTCTTTTTGTTTTTCTATCGAGTAAAGATAACAGCCTTGTTCCGATGGTCGTGCAGCGTCGAGCACCTCGTCGAGTGTACCCGAGATGCCGCTCAGTGTCCCATCCTCCGAGATTAGAAGCGCATCGACCCACAGCATAGACTGACGCTCGCCGTCGAACGGAAAAAAAGAGTGAACCCTCCCCTGCTCCACTTTTACTACGTGAAGCCCGAGAGGGTTATTCTTTGATACATACAGCCTGTGGGTTGCGTAATACATAATATTCTTGGGGGGGGATTATTCGGCATCCTCGTCAACCTCGGGGTGTATGCGCAATACTTTCAGTTGGTCTATGAGCATTTTGGCACGTGCCTGCGGATTGTTGTCGCCGTAATATATGTGGCCTCGCACGGCTTTTATTCGTTTGTCGTAGTTGCGGGGCACGGCTATCGAATATCTGCCCGAGGCCTCTATTTTGTTTCCTGCGCTACAGAAGGTGCTGTCGTCGTATTCGACTACCATTGCTGCGTTTGCCGTCTGTCGGACGTTGGTCTTTTGTGGTGCTATCAGATGAACATTCATCTGCATCACAAGGCTGTCGCCCGTGTGGTAGGTTGAGTCGGCTGCGTAGGAGAATGTGATGCGGTTCATTAGTGGCGTTGCCGAGAGAAGGCTCAGCGGTTGTCCCTGCCATAGGTTGATTATGTCGCCCTCTAATCCTATGGTGTCCGATTGAGCAGCAGTTCTGTTCTGCGTTCCTGCGCCGGGCGCCTGCTCGACCTCGGCCGTGAGCCTCTCTTCGAGCGAGGAGTATATGTCGTACAGATGCTTGGGGTTGCGTGTGTACCACACCATCGACGAGTCGAATTCCTCTTTTGTTACGTTGTGCTTGTCGAAGACATACTCGGCATAGAGTTTACGCTTATACTCGTCGCCTGTAACCTCGGTGCTCATTGTCTGGGCCAAATGGTAGTCGTACAGCAGTGCTTCCATCTTGTCGGGTTGTATAATATCCTCGGGATATTTTACCTCGCAAGCTGCAAGCATAAAAAGCACAAGTGTCGGCAGAATGTATCTTACTCCTTTTTTGCTCATTTTCGGAACGGATAACTCACATACTTATTATAGAATAATGCAACGATTATAACGCTGCAACTTATGCAGGCGTCGGCAAAATTGAATATGGGGCTGAAGAATATGTCGCCACCAATCAGAGGCATCCACTCGGGCCATCTGAAAAGCGGGAAATAGAACATATCGACAACTTTTCCGTGCAGAAAGGTACCGTAACCCTCGCCCCAAGGTACAAGTGAGGCTACACGACCCGCGCTGTCGGTGAAAATTTCGCCATAAAAAAGGCAGTCAATTATGTTGCCAACGGCACCGGCAAGAATCAGGGCTACACATATTATATATCCGGTCGTGAAAATCTCCTTGCGTATGATTTTATGAAGATAATATACAAGGAACGACACGGCAAATATGCGGAACAGAGTCAGCAGCAGTTTGCTGCCAAGCTCCATTCCGAATGCCATTCCGGGATTTTCGGTAAAATATATGTAAAACCAATCGCCGCACACTGCAAAGCCCTCGTGCAGATACATTGATAACTTTACGGCTATCTTTATTATCTGGTCGATGAGGATAGCGCCAAGCACCACAATCCACACAATGTGTGTGCGGTTGATAATTGATTTATTCTGCCCCTCTTCCATTAACCGCGATTATTCTTTGCTTCGATGCTGAGTGTGGCGTGCGGCACAGCCATAAGACGCTCTTTGGCAATTAGTTTGCCTGTCTCGCGGCAGATGCCGTATGTCTTATTCTCGATGCGAATGAGCGCTGCCTGCAATCCTTGAATAAATTTTGCTTGACGCTGTGCAAGGCGCATCTGCTCTTCGAGTGAAGCGGCGAAGCTGCCATCCTCAAGGCCTTTGTATGTGGGTGAGGTGTCGGCAACGTCGTTGCCATCCTCGCCACGCAAGCCGCGCATAATCTTATCATAATCGCGCTGTGCAAGCTCGAGTTTCTGCATAATCACTGCACGGAATTCTTCTAACTCCTCATCGGAATAACGAACTTTTTCAGACATAATTCTATAAATATTAAAAGGTTAGTTTATTTGGTTAAAGTTTTTTATTGTTTCTTTTCTATTGCAATGCTCAGCAGAATGCCGTCAAGGTCAATCTGCTCGCCGCCAACGACGGTATCGAGAATTTCGATGCTGTCGGCAAGAACCTGATTGGCAATGTGCTCGCCAAAGGTCTTGACTGCTTCGTCGGTGAGCTGGTTCTTTGATATTGCAACGGCGATGCGGTCGGTAATTTCGAGGCCGCCATCCTTGCGCATTGCCTGCACACGCTTGATTATCTCGCGGGCAATACCCTCGCGACGAAGCTCCTCGGTAACCTCTACGTCGAGTGCGACGGTCAGCGCACCCTCGTTGGCTACTGTCCAGCCGGGAACATCCTCGCTGAAAATCTCTACGTCGGCAAGCTCAATAACTGCATTCTGCCCTTCGACAAGCAGTGTGATTGTGCCCTCTGTTTCGAGCTGTGCAATCTGCTCTTGCGACATTTCTGTAACGGCAATGTTGACGCTCTTCATCAGCTTGCCGAATTTCTTTCCGAGTGTGCGGAAGTTACATTTTATCTTCTTTACAAGTATTCCGGCGCCATCGACAAAGAGAAGCTCTTTTACGTTTACCTCGCCCAAAATCAGCTGTTTAACGGCCTCGATGCGGTTCTTCATCACCTCGTCGGTGGTGGGGATTGCTATCTTCTGCAACGGCTGACGCACGATGATTTGCTCTTTTTTGCGCAGTGCAAGCACCATCGACGATATTTGTTGTGCAAGCTGCATACGATATTCGAGCTCGCTATCGACAAGGGCCTCGTCGCACTCGGGGAATCGTGCAAGGTGCACCGATGAATACTCGTCGCGGCCCGTTACGCTTGTGAGGTCTTTGTACAGACGCTCGGCGTAGAAGGGTGCGATGGGTGCCATCAGTCGGGCAACGGTCTCGAGGCAGGTGTAGAGTGTCTGATAGGCCGATAGTTTGTCGGTGCTCATCTCCGAGCCCCAGAAGCGCTTGCGGCTCAGACGCACGAACCAATTGCTTACGTTATCTACTATAAAGTCCTGTATCAGACGGCCGGCCTTTGTTGGCTCGTAGTCGCCGAGGCAGTTGTTTACGTTCTTTACGAGTGAGTTTAGGGCCGAGAGTATCCATCGGTCGAGCTCAGAGCGTTGCGCAGTGGGAACGTCAGGCTCGCTGTATGTGAATCCATCGACGTTGGCATACATTGTAAAGAAGCTGTATGTTTGATAGAGCTTGCCGAAGAACGAGCGTGTAACCTCTTTTACGCCCTCTTCGTTGAAACGCAGATTGTCCCACGGTGCCGAGTTTGTTATCATATACCAGCGCAATGCGTCGCTGCCGTATTTCTCGATTGTCTCGAAGGGGTCAACGGCGTTGCCCAAACGCTTCGACATTTTGTCGCCGTTCTTGTCGAGCACAAGGCCGTTGGAAATTACGGTCTTATAGGCTACGCTGTCAAATACCATTGTGGCTATTGCGTGCAGTGTGTAGAACCATCCGCGTGTCTGATCGACGCCCTCGGCGATAAAGTCGGCGGGATACACTGTGCGGTTGTCAAGAATCTCTTTGTTCTCGAAGGGATAGTGTATCTGTGCGTACGGCATTGCTCCCGAGTCGAACCATACGTCGATGAGGTCGAGCTCGCGCTTCATTGGCTTGCCCGTCGATGATGTAAGCACAATGTAATCGACGTAGGGACGGTGAAGGTCTATTTTGTCGTAGTTGGCCTTGCTGTAGTCGCCGGGCACGAAGCCTTTCTCTTTGAAGGGGTTGCTTGTCATTATGCCGGCCTCGACCGATTTTTCTATCTCGTCGTAGAGCTCGGCTATTGAGCCGATGCACTTCTGCTCGCCATCCTCGCTTATCCAGATGGGGAGCGGGGTGCCCCAATAGCGGCTGCGGCTCAGATTCCAATCGTTCAGATTTTCGAGCCATTTGCCGAAGCGGCCTGTTCCTGTCGATTCGGGCTTCCATTTTATTGTGGCGTTGAGCTCGCTCATACGCTCTTTCATCTGCGAGGCTCGCACGAACCAGCTGTCGAGCGGATAGTAGAGGACGGGCTTGTCGGTGCGCCAGCAGTGGGGATAGTTGTGTACGTGCTTCTCTATCTTGAAGACTTTGTTCTGCTGCTTTAGTACCATACACAGTGCAATGTCGAGTGTCTCGGCCTTTGCGGCTGCCTTCTCGTCGTAGCGTCCATCGACGGTGTATTGCGGGTCGTAGGCGTTCTTGACGTATGCGCCTGCAAATTTCGAGTATAACTCGATGTCGATGCACTCGGCCACAAACTGCTCGTCAAGCTCGTCGATGCACCAGAAGCGTCCCTGAAAATCGACCATCGGGCGTGTCTCGCCCTTTTTGTTGACCATAAACAGTGAGGGTACTCCTGCGGCTTTTGCCACAAATGCGTCGTCGGCACCGAATGTGGGTGCAATGTGCACAATACCGGTTCCGTCCTCGGTTGTTACGTAGTCGCCGGGAATTACGCGGAAGGCCTCGGCCGAGGCGTCGATTATTCTGTCGCCCTCTTTTACGATGGGCTTTACCCACGGGAAAAGTTGCTCGTAGTGCATTCCAACAAGGTCGCTTCCTTTATATTCGCCCACTATTTTGTAGGGGATGATTTTGTCGCCTTGCTCATAGCTGTCGAGTGCAATGTTTGCGCCCTCGGGGTTAAAGTGTGCCGCCAAAAGGGCCTTTGCAAGCACCACTGTGATGGGCTCGCCCGTGTAGGCGTTGTATGTACGGACGGCTACATAGTCAATCTTGGGGCCGACGCACAGCGCTGTGTTCGAGGGCAGTGTCCACGGGGTTGTTGTCCACGCTACAAAGTAGGGGGTGCCCCACTCGCTCATCTCGGGCTTGGGGTCGGTCATACGGAATTGTGCCACGGCTGTGGTGTCTTTTACGTCGCGGTAGCATCCGGGCTGATTAAGCTCGTGCGAGCTCAGTCCTGTTCCGGCTGCGGGCGAATAGGGCTGAATTGTGTAGCCTTTGTACAGTAGTCCCTTGTTGTAAAGTTGCTTCAGGAGCCACCAAAGGGTCTCGATGTAGCTATTCTCGTATGTGATGTAAGGGTTCTCAAGATCGACCCAATAACCCATTCGACGGGTAAGGTCGGTCCACTCCTTTGTGTATTTCATCACCTCCTCGCGGCAGTTGCGATTGTAGTCGTCAACAGATATTTTTTTGCCAATATCCTCTTTTGTAATGTTCAGTTTCTTCTCTACTCCAAGCTCGACGGGCAGTCCGTGTGTGTCCCATCCGGCCTTGCGCTTTACCTGAAAGCCTTTCATTGTCTTGTAGCGGCAGAATACATCTTTTATGCTTCGTGCCATTACGTGGTGAATACCGGGCATTCCATTGGCCGAAGGGGGGCCCTCGAAGAATACAAATGAGGGGGCACCCTCGCGCTCGGTCATACTTTTTGAAAAGACGTCATTTTCGTCCCACTCGCTGAGTACCTCTTTGTTTAGCTGAGGCAGATTCAACTGATTATAAACAGGAAATTTCTTTTTCATTTTGGCGTAAAACTATATAGTTTTGCAATATTTCTATTTAATCGCGCAAAGTTATCTAAAAAAATCCGAAAAGCAAAAGAAAGTGCATTATATATAATGTATAAATATTGCCGACAGGGCGTTAAAATAAAAAATCCGCGCCCGAAAATGGTGTTTTTCTTTCGGGCGCGGATTTTTTATGGTTATTGCGCGCTGAGCGTATATTGCTTATTTTGCATAATGTGATTGACGTTTACTTTTACGCCGAATTTTTGCCATACGTGTCGAGCCATATTTTCGGCACAATAGACCGAGCGGTGCTGTCCGCCGGTACAGCCGAAGGATAGTTGTATGTGCGAAAATCCCCTCTCGATATATTTCTCGACCATCTCATCGACAAGCGAATAGGCATTTGCGAGGAAGGCTGCCGCGGTACTGTTCTCTTCGAGGAATTTTATCACCTCGGCGTCCATTCCCGTCAGTTTTTTGTAAGGCTCGTAGCGTCCGGGATTGTGCAGGGCGCGGCAGTCGAACACAAAGCCTCCGCCGTTGCCCGAGTAGTCCTCGGGGATGCCTCGGTGGTACGAGAAGCTGAAAACATCTACCGTAAGCCCGCACTTTTCTTGCGGTGCGAAGCGCGGCAGATGCGCGACGTCCTCTATTATTGCCCAAAGTACGGGGAAGGCCTCACGCGCCTCGCCGAGAAGCCCTTGCAGCTGCAAGAGTGCCGCCGGGATGCTCTCGACAAACTTTTTCTTGCGCTCGAAAATGCCTCGGTAGCCGTATGTTCCCAAATTCTGCAACAGACGGAAAATCCTGAAACAGCGCAGCTTAGAGGTAAACTCCTCGCGGTTTATGGTGCGATACTCGGCAAGCGATTTTAGATAAGCGTCCAGCATACACTCTATCGCCTCGGGGGTATATTTTGCCCTTGCCTGTCCCACGAACGACGCAACGTCGTAGTAGATGGGGCCTTTGCGCGCGCCCTGAAAATCAATGAACCACGGACGCTCGTCGTGCCACATAATGTTGCGCGACTGAAAATCGCGATAAAGAAAAGTCTCGGCATCCTCGGCCAAAAGAATGAGGGCGAGTTTCTCAAATTCATCCTCAAGCAGACGCTCGTCAAACTCCACGCCTACCCCTTTGAGGAAGCAATATTTAAAGTAATTAAGGTCCCACATAACCGCTCTGTGGTCGAACTCGGCCACAGGATAGCACACCGAAAAGTCGAGCCCGCGGGCCACCCGATGCTGTATGTGCGGCAGGCAGGACATTACGTTGCACAGCGCCTCAATATCCTGCTGCGAGAATTTTCCACTCTCACGCGAGTTTTTCATACGCGCAAACAGAGAAAGGTCGCCTAAATCTTGCTGAAGGTAGCACAATTCATCGTTCGAGACGGCAACTACCTGCGGCGCGTCAATGCCACACTCGCGGAATTTGCGGGCAAATGTTATGAACGCCCTATTCTCTTTCACCGACGTCCCAACGGCGCCAATGAATGAACAGCCATCGCCGCTCATACGATAATATGCTCTGTTCGAGCCGTCGCCCGTGAGCTTCACTACCGACTGCGGCTGCGTGCCCGTTACCTTATTAAATAATATATTCAGTGCCTCAACCATATTAGAAATTTATATTTTGTCGTAAAATAACAAAAGTACGTATTACTATCAGCGAAGATAAAACATTTTGTTCGATAAATAAACAGTTAAGCGCTTTTTTGTCAATAACACTTTCTGCTACAGAATAGACAAAAGTCTCGACAAACAAGCCTCTTTGCGTAAAAAAGTCGCATTTTTATCAATAATCAGAGCAAAATTCATATTTTTTCAAAAAAAATCTTACTTTTCTTTACTTTTTTACATAGAAAAGTGTTATCTTCGCAGCACAAGAATAAAAAAACAATTTAAACGAAATAGCAAAATGAAAGTCGAGACAACATTAGAGAATCTAAAGAAAAGGTTCCCCAACGAGCCGGAGTATTATCAGGCAGTAAGCGAGGTGCTACATTCCATCGAAGATGAGTACAACAAACATCCCGAATTTGAAGCGAGCAACCTCATTGAACGTCTCTGCATCCCCGACCGCATTTTTACATTCCGTGTTACTTGGATGGACGACAAGGGTAAAATTCAGGTGAACACAGGTTACCGTGTACAGCACAACAATGCCATAGGCCCCTACAAGGGCGGTATCCGTTTCCACCCCTCGGTGAACATCGGAATATTAAAATATCTTGCTTTTGAGCAGACATTCAAAAATTCACTCACCACCCTGCCTATGGGAGGAGCAAAGGGCGGTTCCGACTTTGACCCCAAAGGCAAGAGCGACGCCGAGGTGATGCGCTTCTGTCAGGCATTTATCACCGAGCTGTGGCGACACATTGGTCCCGAGATGGACGTTCCCGCAGGCGACATTGGCGTAGGCGGACGCGAAGTGGGCTATATGTTCGGAATGTACAAAAAGCTCACACGCGAATTTAACGGAGTATTTACGGGAAAAGGCATCGAGTTTGGTGGTTCACTCATCCGCCCCGAGGCAACCGGTTACGGTAACATCTACTTCCTGCGCGAGATGCTGAAGATGCGCGGCCTCGACATTAAGGGTAAGACCTGCCTTGTATCGGGCTCGGGTAATGTGGCACAATACACTGTCGAGAAGGTTATTCAGCTTGGTGGAAAGGTTCTTACAATGAGCGACTCCAACGGTTACATTTACGACCCCGACGGCATCGACCGTGAGAAACTCGACTTTATTATGGAGCTCAAAAATGTGCGTCGCGGACGTATAAAGGAGTATGCCGATAAATATGGCTGCAAATATGTTCCCGACGCAAAGCCTTGGAGCGAGAAAGCCGATATTGCCCTACCCTCGGCCACACAGAATGAGATTAACGAGGAGGCGGCCCGCACGCTTGTAGCAAACGGCGTAATTGCTGTATCCGAGGGTGCAAATATGCCCTCGACCCCCGAGGCCATCCACGTATTCCAAGAGGCAAAGATTATGTACGCTCCCGGAAAGGCCTCGAACGCCGGCGGAGTATCAGTGTCGGGCCTTGAGATGTCGCAGAACTCTTATAAACTCAATTGGAGCAGCACAAAGGTCGATGAGAAACTGCACGAGATTATGCACAACATTCACTGCGCCTGCGTAAAATACGGCACACGCGAGGATGGTTATATCGACTACGTTAAGGGTGCAAATATTGCCGGCTTCCTAAAGGTGGCAAAGGCTATGATGGCTCAAGGAGTAGTCTAAAAGATAAACTCTTATAGGTAATTAGTGCGGACTATACAAAAATATAGTCCGCACCGTTTTTTGTGTGCAGTGGCAGCAAAAGCAACTGTCAGAAATTATCGGCAAGACAAATTCTCGACCACAGCGAGCGGCTGTAAATATTCGCCTGTAACGTATCAAGAGAGACAAAAACAAATTGTGTGCACCCCCGCGAAAGAGTGCACACAATCTGTCTATAATAAGCAACGATGCTCTTATCTCTTAATCTTGAATGAGCGCAGAGCCTTGCCCTCCTTCATAATGGTAACCACATAAACACCCTCACTTAAGTGAGCAAGCGAAATTGTGCGCAACTCACCTGCACGAGCCTCGAAGATGTCGCTACCCACCTTCTTTCCGTCGGTTGCGAATACAACAACGTCGTAAATACCGTCGGCGGCAAAGAGCACGTCGGCTGTGCCGTCAAAGGCTTTGGGATAAATCATATATCCGCCCTCGGCATTAACGTCGTCGATGGCTGTTACCACGATGTAGTCGGTAATGGTCTTTGTGGTCGAGCCCCAAGAGTTGTTGGCTGTCAGTGTGATGGGGAACTTGCCATCGCCTGCAACGTATGTGGCATTTGCAGTAGTCTCGGTCGAGCTGTTGAGACGAGCGCCTTCGAGCATCCAACGCGACGACTCGTAAACGATGCTGTTGCTACCGGTGAGCATAGGCACACCAAGAGCTGTTGTCAGCTGATTCTGCTTGTAGTCGTTGGTGCGGCCATTCTCCTCCTTACCGGTTGTCATATAAGCTCCCTTGACAGCACTTGCGTTCTTACCGGTGTTGGGGAAATAGATGTAACCCTCGTTGTCGGTCTCTTTTGTCTCGAATGTGAAGTAACCCTCGAGGTTCGCGGGAATCTCTTTGAAGCCCTTCATTGCCTCGACAACCTCGGCGTCGGTAAGAGCCTTGCTCCACACCTGAACCTCATCTACCCATCCTGTGAGGCTGGCAAGATTGGTCATTGAACCGCCTACGTAGAATTTTGCTCCGTTCTTCCAATTGTACGGGCCGCGGCCGCGTGTCTGGCAGTCGATAATCTTTTTACCGTTCAGATAGAGCTTGGCGTTGCGTCCGCTCTTAACGGCGCATACGTGGTACCACGTGCCGGGTTGCAGTGTGTAGCCGTCCGAGAGACCGTCAACGTCGTTGTTGTGCTCGTAGTTGGGAGTACCTGCGGGAGGAGCGTCGAAACATACCGAGAGCTCGTTGGGAGCATTGTCGCGTCCGATATTGTTCTTGGCTGCGTAACCTGCGGGACGAATGGCTGTCCACATCTCGCCCCATACGTTGTCGGTCCAAGTAGCGCCGCAGTTGCGGTTAACCTTTGTCATAAGCAGTGTTCCAAGCGATGCGTGCTCGAATTTCTCGACCTTGAACCAGAGGGCGAATGAGGTATTTGTGTATTCGCGCATAATGGCTGCGTCGATTGTCAGCTGATAGGGCTCGCTCATATAAAGCGACTGCGACACTGTGCAGGGAGCGCCGTTGTATGTGTCGCCCTTGCTAATCTCGGCGGTGAAATTAACCTGCTGGTCGGGGCCTGTAACCTCGGTAACGTCTGATGTGATATTCTGAATCTGTGGCAGACGGCCTGTCTCCTCGGGGCTGATGAGGATGAGCGAACGGTTCATTACCTCCTGACCATTTGTTACCACCTTGACGTCGTAGCTGCCAACCTCGGGGAGTGTGGTTGTCATTGCAAGAACGTCGTTTGCTTGTGCGGCAACCTCGCCGGTGAAGGCATTGTAGATGTAAATGTCGGCCTTAGCGTGGTTGGGGTCCTCGAATCCGATTGTAAACTCCTCGCCGGGCTTGATGATGCTCTTGTCGATGGTGAGCGTCTCAATCATTGTGAGTTCTTGCTTAATTTCGTTGCTCCATACAATGTTGCTCTTGGCACGACCATCCTTGCCGACAGCGCGTACACCTATCTGAACAGTCTCGATGCCGGGAATCAGAGGGGCATCAACGGCGTATGCTGCCCAAGATGTTGTTGTTGTAACGAGTGTCTCGGCCTCGCCTTGCTTTACCCAAATTTCGTAGTACCAAGTGCCAACCTCTTCGTTGTAAACGGGACGACCCTCGTACTCGGCCTTGCGGGTTGCGGGAGTGGGCATCTCGAAAATAACTTTTACGTCGCCACGGTTGTAGAAGCGCTTCATCACCTCGGAGTGAGTGATTGTGGGTGTCTCGGGCTGCTCGTTGAACGATGCGGGGATGTATGCAAACTCGCCCAAGAGTGCCTCGTAAGCGGCTGTTGTGTTCTTAACGGAAAGACCTACGCAGGCAATTACATCGCCGCTTGCAAGGCCGGCCTCCCAGGCCTTAATTTCTATTGTGTTCCACTCGCCCACCTTAATATTGGAGGGAAGCTCGACGGTTGCAAAGCTACTCTCGCTGCCGGTCTTCGACACCATCAGTGCGAGGTGCTGTGTAGCTACATTGGGCTTGTAAACGATGCGGAAAATGTCGTCGCTGCTATCAACAGTCCATTTCGTTGCAAAGAGACGAACATCCGAGCGGTCGGTCTCGCCGTGTACCTTGAGGCACGAGCCGCCGAACCAAGCATCGTCGAATGTAAAGTCCATTGCGATTGATTTTGCGGGTACGCTCTTGCCGTCGCCATTGTCAATCCACCAACGCCACGTGGGGAGCATATCCTGCATACCTATATTGTACCATTTGTGGTTCCACGTTGTAACACCCTCGTTGTTCATAAAGCGTCCGTTACCAAGATTGAAGCGTGTAACAAAGGGAAGCTCGTAGAGTGTCGATTGCTCGCGAACGGCCTTTGCGTAGCCGTGCCACGTTGAAAGGTCGCTGTACGATGCTGTTGTGTTTCCTGTGTTAATTGCGGGGAGATTGAGCACGTTGCGGTTGGCACCCGAGAAAAGGAGCTCTTGCTTCTTGACATACTCATTCTGAACAGCATAATCGCTCTGTCCACCCTCGTTCGAGGCTGTATAAAGCTGGCTGCGGTCGTGTGCACCCCAAACAACGATGCTGACGGGGTGATTCATAAGCGACTCCCAACCGGCGTTGCCATACTTTCCGTAACCACGGCCCTGCTGGTCGAATCCGGCGTAAACGTCGAATGTCGAACGGCCCAATGCTCTTGCTGTCTCGACACTCTCTTTGAGGCCTGCGTCGCTCCAATTGTAGTTGAGGAAGAACATATCTGTTACGGGTTGGTCGGTCTGCTGATGATGGAACCAATTTTGGTTGGCCGAGTTTAGTTTACAGCCGTTGTCGCTCAGCGCGCCTGTGTTGCTCACAAAAGCATACCAATCGACGTGGAAAGGATGACCAAGCTCTTCGGCAATTCTATGACACTCTGCAAGGAAAGGGATGAAACGGCTATATACCGTGTAGCCCCAATAGCCCTCGGGGTTCAAACAGAGGCCGTCGATGCCATAGTAACGTAAAAACTCGATGAGCTTACGCGAGTATTTATATTTGTCGCCTTTGGCATTTGTGCCGGGAGCCGCAAGCTCGAAAAGGGTCTTTCCGGGCTCCTCCATCTGATTTACGCCTGCACCCCAATCAATAAAATAGGTACAACCGGTCATTACACCATTCTTGTGTGCAACGTCGTTGAACGCACCGGGGACGCGCCACCAACCGTTCGACCAGTTCGAGTGGATGTTAATGTACTGCCACAAGTTAAAATTATCGCCGTCGAAATTGTAACGCGGCAGAGCACCCCACTTCTTTGTCATCTCACCGGTGGGAACGCACCAGCCCAGACGCTTGTCGTTGCTCTCGTCGAGCGACTTATTGGCATAGTCGGCCGGAATAAAGCGCTCTTTCATAGGTACACGTGAGATAAAGAAATTCTCATCCACGTAATTCTCGCCTGCGCCCCAAGATTTACCCGGAGACCAATTCTTCAGCGCCGTAACAATGTCCGATGGCATTGCATACTGCACGTACATTTCGTGTGTGGGCACACTTTGGGCGTATGCGCCCGCAGCAAACAGTGCCGCCACTGCCGAGAGTAGTAAATGTCTGATTCTCATAAGTTTTGTTTTTAAAGGTTGTTGTTTATTGTTATTTTTTTACTAATAATTGCACTTTTTAGGCAACATAAACATACGAAGATAAGTAAATTCCTGTAATATGTCAAATAACTAATAAATATTTTAACAGTTTCCAAGAAAATAGAGAATGAGGTTTGCTCTTTATTGGGCAATATATTATCTTCGCGACATTCAACTATTGTTCTTAAATAATGTAAAATGAAAAAGATTCTTATAGCAATTGCAATTTTGGCAATTATAGCGTGCGGTCTTGTCGGATGGGCCTATTATCTTGTTATTCATCCGCAATTTAGGCTCGACAAGAGTGTCTATATTTATATCTACCCCAACGATTCGGCCGCCTCTATTATGCAGAAGATTCAAGAGGCCGCAGAGCCCGCTTCGATGCTGGGATTCAAGCTGTTGGCCCATCATAATAATCTCGACAGGCAGAAACGTACGGGACGATACGCAATAAACGACGGCGATAATATGCACACACTCTATCGTCGCATAGTATCGAACCAGCAGACGCCCGTAAAGGTTACCGTCCCGGCCGTGCGCACGGTGTCGCAATTGGTGGCAGCCGTCAGCAAGCAGATAATGATTGACTCGCTCGACCTTGCTGCGTTTGCTCAATCGCCGGGCTTTTATGCGCGTGTGGGCTACACAAAAGAGACACTCCCCACAATGTTCCTGCCCAACACCTACGAATTTTATTGGGACGTCAGCCCCGAGCGCTTTATGATAAGGATGATGAACGAGCGTCGTAACTTTTGGAACGAGAGCCGCAGGGCAAAAGCCGAAGCCATCGGCCTAACCATCGAGCAGGTGATGACGCTTGCCTCAATAGTTGATGAAGAGACCAACAATAATGCCGAAAAACCCATTGTGGCGGGCCTTTACATCAACCGCCTCAAACGAGGAATGCTGCTTCAGGCCGACCCGACGGTAAAATTTGCCATCGGCGACTTTACGCGCCAACGCATCCTCGCAGCCGACCTTGAGATTGAGTCGCCCTACAACACCTATAAGCACAAAGGCCTGCCCCCCGGCCCCATACGCATAGCCTCGTTGCAAGGCATCGAGAGTGTGCTCAACCACGCAAAGCACAATTATCTGTATATGTGCGCAAAAGAGGATTTTTCGGGCACGCACAATTTTGCCACCACCCTTGCGCAGCACAATGCCAACGCCCGACGCTATCAACAAGCACTTAATAAACTGAAAATAAAAAAATAATATGAGACGCGGAATTTTTGCCTTTACAGTGGCACTATTGGCCACAATGAGCCTTACATCTGTTGCGCAAGATAACCTCTCGGCGCTCTTGCCAATACCTCGAAGCATTCAGCTTATAGACAGCAAGCCATTCAACCTACATAAGGTGGGACGCATCGAGTGTCGGATGAGCGACAGCCTTTTCATTCTGCAAGAATTAAAATCCATCATCGGCAATCGCACGGGCATCGAGCTTCCCGCAAAAGGCAGCAGTGCGATAATAATAAAAGAGGACACAGCCGCCGCCCCCGAGAGCTACACGTTAGAGGCCACCCGCAAAGGCCTCAGAATCGAGGGCAGTCGCAGCGGCATCTATTATGCGCTGAAGACCCTCGACCAACTGCTTCTGGGCGACAGCCGCAACAGCGCCGACGGCAAAATAGCAGCCGTGCGCATCGAGGATGCCCCCCGCTACCCTCACCGCGCCGTGATGCTCGACCCTGCCCGCCATTTTCTGCCCGTCGAGGATGTAAAATTCTTCATCGACCAAATGGCAAAATACAAATACAACAAACTACAACTGCATCTGACCGACGACCAAGGCTGGCGCATCGAGATTAAGAGCCACCCCGCCCTCACAAAGATTGGCGCCCACCGCAACCCCAAAGGCGGCTCTAACGGCCCCGACAACGGCTACTACACACAAGAGCAGCTCAAGGAATTAGTTTGTTACGCCGCCGCACGCAACGTCGAGATTATCCCCGAGCTTGATATTCCCGGCCACTCGGTGGCAATCCTCGCAGCCTACCCCCATTTAGGATGCTCGTTCCGCCACAGCGAAGAGAAAAACCTCGGACGCACCACAAATATGATGCTGTGCGCCGCCTGCGACGAGGCCTACGACGTCTATCGCGACATTATAGCCGAGGTTGCACAAATCTTCCCCTCGACACAGATACATCTTGGTGGCGACGAGGCAGCAGTAAAAGAGAATTGGGCTCTGTGCGACGATTGCAAAGCCCTGATGGAGAAGATGGGATACGACAAGCCCTCGCAGCTGATGAACATCTTCTTCGGCCGTATGCTCGAAATTGTACGCAACAACGGCAAAGAGGCCATCCTGTGGTGCGAGCTCGACAATATGTGGCCCCCCGCCAACGACTATCTTTTCCCTTATCCTCAAGGCGTTACGCTGGTTACGTGGCGCAATGCCCTCACCCCAAAATGTATAGAGCTCACCCGAAAATACGGGCACAAACTAATTATGGCACCCGGCGAGCACACCTACCTCGACTATCCGCAGTGGCGCAACGACCTCCCCGAGTACAACAATTGGGGAATGCCCACCACCACCCTCGAACAGACCTACAAACTCGACCCCGGCTACAATCTTCCCGCCCGCGAGCAGCAGCACATACAAGGAGTGATGGCCACAATGTGGGCCGAAGCAATAAAAGACATTAACCGCGTAAATTATATGTTCTTTCCGCGCGGCCTTGCCATTGCCGAGGCCGGTTGGAGCCCTATGAGCAGCCGCAGTTGGGAGGGATTCAAAGAGCGTCTGATGCCCAACCTCGACGACCTTATGCGCAGCGGAGTATCCTTCAGAGTGCCTTTCGAGATAATGCCCCGAAAATAACCACCCTTAAATGGTTGATAAATATTTCATCGACAATTGTAGATTATTGTTAAAAATACACTATCTTCGCAAAAAGAAAAAAGAAGAAGATTATAAGATAAAAAACTTATCCCTATGATACTGATTGCAGACAGCGGTTCCACAAAAACAGATTGGGTACTACACGACAGCAACTCCATCGTAGCAAGAGTAAAGACACAGGGCATTAACCCCACCCTGCAAGAGAGCGACGAAATTTACAACATTCTAAAAGCCGAATTATCGGAGAAGATTGGCAGCGACGCCCCCGATACAATATATTACTACGGCGCAGGATGCGCTTACGAGGGTGCCAACGAAAGAATGCGCACGGCTCTTGAGCGTCTCTTCGTTACACGTAAAATAGAGATTAACAGCGACCTTTTGGCTGCTGCCCGTGCCTTGTGCGGACACGACGAGGGCATTGCCTGTATATTGGGAACAGGCTCGAATTCGTGCCTGTTCAACGGCAAAAAGATTGTCGAGAATACCCCGTCGCTGGGTTATGTTCTTGGCGACGAAGGCAGTGGCGCCTATCTTGGTCGTCAGCTTGTGAGCGACTGCCTTAAGAAACAGCTACCCGCAAGCATCTGTAAGAAATTCCTTGCGCAGTATAATCTGACAATAGCCGGTATTCTTGAGCGTGTCTATCACGAGCCTCTACCCAACCGCTATCTTGCGAGCTTCGCCCCTTTCCTTGCCGAGAATCGCAAAAATGCCGAGGTAAAGGCGCTGCTTAAACACTGTTTTACACAATTCTTTCAGCGCAACACAATGGTCTATCGTCGTTCGTGGCTGCCCATTCACATTGTGGGTGGAATAGGCGTTGCATTCTCGGGCGAGCTGAAAGAGACAGCCGAGAGCCTCGGCCTCTCCATCGGTAACATTGTCGAGAGCCCTATGAACGGCCTTATCGAATATCACAAATAAGATTCTATATAAATTCTAAGAGAGAGAGAAGCCTCATATATTTCAAAATATATGAGGCTGTTTTTTAGGCTAAGTAGAAAAAAGGTGTGGTCGAGATAATTCTATTTATCACCCTCTCGGAATATTTCTGCGGCTATTCTCTCTTTCACTTTATGCTTTTGGCCTTACTTTTTTTCCGAAAAAAAAGTAAGCAAAAAAACTGCACCTAAAGAAATTGTCGCGGGACCTCCTTTGCTCGTGAGGCAACAGTGCGCTCACTCGGTCGGAGGCCCAGCTTGTCATTTCGGTTTACGATTGTTTTAAGGGTGCTGCGGACCGCCCTCACTTAGTCGCTTGTAAACAAGCGTCTAAGTA
>JAFQVS010000066.1 GCA_017407905.1 Bacteroidaceae bacterium
AACAATCTAAAGGTGTGCGTAAACTTTGCATATCGTAGTAAAATTGCAATTAGAGAATAAAATTTAATGCTATGCAATGATTTTGCATAGGCGTACATTATATTTGCAGTGTACAACGAGTATAAGTTATGATAAGCAAGACATTTAACCGTTACATTTGGCTATTGAATACGCTCCTTCAACATAAGCAACTTTCCTATGAAGAAATTAATGCTTTGTGGAGGGAATGTTATTTGGGCGATGGTGCTTCGTTGCCGTTGCGCACATTCCATCAGCATAAAAATGCTGTTGAGGAGTTATTCGGTATTGAAATATAATGCAATCCTTCAAATGGGTACAGATACTACATATCTTCTCCCGATACATTGAAGAACGACAGTATCCGCAAATGGCTCTTGAATTCATTTACTCTGTCCAATATGATAACTGCGGGGCACAATATGAAAGGGCGGATTTTGTTTGAGGAGATACCTTGCGGAACAGAATATCTGCAAACGATTATTGAGGCAATGCAGAAATCAAAAGAATTGCAAATTGATTATCAGCAGTTCTATGGGCATAGAGAAACATTTAATATTCAACCTTATGCTATGAAGGTTTATTATCAACGGTGGTATGTGGTCGGTTATATTAAAGAACTCGGGGGCATAAGGAATATTGCGCTTGACCATACACTTGAAATGAACCTATCTGCTGCCTCATTTATATTGCCGAAGGATTTTGATGCAGAGAAGTATTATGCCAATACGATTGGAATATTTGTAAATGAGGAACTGATACCTAATAAAGTGAAGATAAGAGCCTATGGCAGGCAGATAGAATATTTGCGTTCGTTACCGCTTCACCGTTCCCAGAAAGAGAGAGCTTCCAAATATGGTGAATTCTGCGATTTTGAGTACAAATTATGCCTGACTCCCGAACTCTCAACCCACATACTTGCTATGGGGGAGAATGTAGAGGTGCTGGAACCCATTGAATTGAGAGAGGAGATAAAAAGAAGATTAGAAGAATGTTTAATTAAATATAGATTATAGAGTTATGGATTTCGCCAAAATGTTATCTCAAGCATACTCAAATGTTGGCTTAAAAATAAAACCTGTTGAAACACCAATATTTTATATAGAGCCGATTATTAAATTAACTGAAGAACAAGAAGAACAGTTGCTTGAAGGTGATGGACAAAAAAACAGAAATGAATATAAGCAGATAAACTCTTCAACAGGTTTAGCCGTGAATTACTATAAAGTTCTTGAAGATACAGGAAAGATTGAAGAACTTCAGTTTGAAAAAAAAGTTGAGAAACCTCTTAAAATAAAAGGTGGAAGATGTGCAAATCTTGATGTTACATATAAGAAAGAAGGAAATTTGTTTTATGTAGAAAGCAAATTCCTTGAACCATATTATTCAAGTAATGAGCATAATACGGAATCGTATTTCAAAAAAGATAATTACGATGTGCCAGATAATGATAAAGATGCTTGGTATGCTCTGTTGGTTGATGCACAGAATTACAAGATTTACAATTTTTCGCAAATATGCAGGCATTTAATGGCAATATGGCGAAAACACAAAGAAGACAAGCTTTTGAAAATCGTTTTTCAAAGTGTTATGTGGAAGATGACTGAAAAATTCATTAGTACTATAGAAGATGAAGAAAAACAAGAGATTTTGCGTGCACGCATAAAATTTATTGATGAAGAGTCTAAATCCTGCCAACATAGGATTAATGACTTTCTTAATCAAATAGGGTGGAATAATCTCACTTTTGAATGTGTATATTATAATGAAATTGTAGAGGATATTTCATCATCAAAATATTATTCAAAATTTCGAAAACGATACTTCTTGTAAATGAATGTTCGCTTATGCAAAGTTCTTGCACACCTTCTTCTCCTCAATGCTCATAAAGACAGATTCTTTTCGTATATATTATAGAAAAGCCAAAAAACAGTAATATATGGAAAAAAGAAAAACTGAGATGTGTGGGCAAAAGCAGTATTGTTCTATTGAAGATGATTTGCAACTTATAATGGATATAAAATCGAACGGGGCTGAAAGGGATTTGGCAATTGAAAAACTATCCCATTCAAAATTACGCTTTGTAACGGCTGTTGCGAAAATATTCAAAGGGTGTGGCTTGTCTATGGAAGAACTTGTAAATGCAGGAAACAAAGGGCTGGTGCTTGCTGCTGAAAATTATGATGAGTCCCGTGGCTTTAAGTTTATGAGTTACGCCGTGTGGTGGATAAAGCAAAGCATTATGCAAAAGATACAATGATAGAATTGTGCTGCACAAACGATAATCACGCTGTAACGCATTGATAATGTGCGTTATAGCGTGGCTTTTGTTTGTGATGTGTTAAACTCTCCGTTGTGCATAGGTGGGTACTCCTGTTTGCCTTCGGCGAATTTGCTGTCGCTCGGCATAATACAAGTACGCTTGTCTTCTGCACTCGCTGAATCGCAACTTTGTTTATGTTCGTTTAATTGTGGTGTTTCCATTGTTATTGGTTTTATAGCGTATAAGGTAAAATGTGTATAGTTGTTCCTTCCCTAACGATACTGCCTTGATCAAACTCGTCTACCTAGCGTATCGTAATGCCCGCAAAAAATGGACGATGCCTGTCCCGAACTAGGGCATTATCTCACAACAGCTTGCGATAAAGTTTGAAGATAGATACAATTTGCTGTAGATTTGTTATATTTACACCGATAAATCGGAATTTATGGAAGAGCATAACATCCTCTGTATAGCCAACAGAAGTGAGTTCCGTGCATGGCTCGAAACCCACCACGCCAGCGAAAGAGAATGCTGGGTTGACGTGAAACGGGGACGACCTGTAGATGACAAGCATTTCTGGTATCTTGATGCCGTGGAGGAGGCACTCTGCTTCGGATGGATTGACAGTCGGCATAAACTGATTGACGGCAGGAGGATGCAATGCTTTACTCCGAGAAAACGGAACAGCCCTTGGACAGAGTTGAATAAGGAGCGAGTGAGGCGACTGGATCGGTTAGGGCTGATGACCGACGCAGGGAGAAAGGTACTGCCACCAATGGGCGTACGCAGCTTCAAGATAGACAAAGACGTTGAGGCGGCTTTGAAATCGGCTCGTGCATGGACAAAGTACAAGTCGTTTCCTCCTCTCTACCAACGTATTCGTGCCTATAATGTGGCATTCTATAAGACCAGAGACAAGAGCATGTATGAACAGACCCTGTCTCACCTTATCACAGAGACCAAAGCCAGACGCATGTTTGGCGAATGGAACGACTACGGCAGATTGCTGGACTACTAAATTCGAATTTATCTAACAGCCTTGACACAGTTCAGCTGACGCCCCCTTTGTTAGAATATGCTTCTATTGAGAAAATAACTGTTTAGCGTGTAACGCTCCTATAAAATTTATAACTGCAAAATGACCTTGATGTCATAATTTGCAGTTTGCTTTTTTGATAATATTATAACCAGAATAAACAAATGGTTATTCTGCCTTTGGAGCAGTTATCAATATGCCCTTGCGAATAGTGCAGTATTTGTTTCGGTATGGTTTCTTTGCCGTAATACCGTAGTTGGCAAGACTTTTATATCCAATACCAATCTTTTCTTTACCAAAGTGGTCGCAAAGTGCCTTGACACTACCAAAATAGTGGTGTTCGCCGTCTATTTCCAAATGTATTACTGACCTTTCTTGTTTATTTGCTTCCTTTGTATCTGAAATTTGTGGCAAAAGTAGTTAAATATGGAAAATAATCAAAATATTCCATAAATTTATTGCAAAATGTTTGATTATATTAAATATGTTCCATATCTTTGTCCAGACAAACAGAGGTAATAACAATTAAACAGTACACAGATATGAGAAACATCACAGTAATCAATGGAGCAACAGCAGTAAAAGAAAATGTAATCGCTAACCGTACAAACTCAACAGAGATTGGCCTTGTGAAAGCGATGATGATTGAAAATTTGAAAGAGAAGATGAAACATGGCGTAGCACACTCTGTATTCCGTAAGAAAAATGGCGAATTGAGAGAATGTTGGGGAACTACCCAGCCAGCCCTTGCCAGTGCCATGACTAATGGCAGAGGGGAAAGCAGAGAACTGTACGCTACAACAGCGTTCTATGATGTAACCAAAGGTGCGTGGAGAAGTTTTCGTTGGGAATCATTGGTACAAGTATTTTGAGATGTCCCACCTTGAACAAAAGTGAAATACTTGTGCTAACTAATTGATATTGAGAAATATAAATCAAATTACTCGGTACGAGTGTTTCACTAACCTTAAAATTTGATAAAATGAGCATTAAATATTCAAATACGACCGCAGATTACATTGAGTGGAATACGATGTTAAACCTCGTCCGCCGATTGTATAAAGATAAGAAGCACCGCCTATCGTTGTTGATTGGATGTGGTTGTTTCTTCGGTCTAAGAATTTCAGACCTTAAAACCCTTACTTGGAATCAACTATTAACTGCATCTAAATTTTCATTGATTGAGAAAAAGACGGGAAAGCGCAGAGAGGTTAAGATTAACGAATCATTCCAACACCACATCCGAGATTGTTATCAGGCATTGAAAGTTGAGGATATGACCGAACATTGTTTTCTTAACAATCGTGGTGAGGTGATTTCAACCCAAATTTAAGACCATAAAAGCGAAGTATGGCGTTAAAGTGGAGCACCTAAGCAGCCACAGCTTCCGCAAAACCTTCGGTCGTAAAGTGGTGGAATCATCAGGTGAGCAATCGGAAATGGCATTAATCAAGCTGAGCGAGATATTTAACCACGCCAGCCCTATGATTACCCGTAGATACTTAGGACTACGAGCCGAGGAGTTAGAGGAGGTGTATAATGTTTTGGAGTTTTAATCACGAATAGAAAAAATCACTATCTTTGCAGATAGATATACAATGTTATGGTATTAAATGATATTATAGATAAGTATCCAGTAGAGGAAATAGAGAAAGCTCTTATATTCCATTATCTTGATGTTAATGGAATAGATAAGAGTATTCATCCGTATATCAAAGACTATATAAGTTCATTCCACTTTAACCAAAGTTTGTTAGATGATGTTTTTACTTTAGAATACAAGTCTTTGGAGGAATTAGCTGTGTGTATGGAGTTGCTTATTCCCAAAGAAGAAAGACAAACTAATGGGGCGTTCTTTACTCCGCATCATATTGTAGATTATATCATTGACAATATCTCTCCTAAAGCTGATGCTAAAGTTATTGACATAAGTTGTGGATGCGGTGCATTTATATTGGGAGCAATAAAGTATTTTGAAAAGAAATACAATAAAACGGTATCATCCATAGTGTCGGAAAATATTTATGGAGTAGATCTGTTGGATAACAATGTAAAAAGATGCAAATTACTGATTCTTCTTTATGGTTTATCAAAAGGAGAAATCATTAAAGAAAATGAAATACATATAGATATAGATAATAGCTTAACTAGAAAATGGGATAAAAAATATGATGCCGTCATTGGCAATCCTCCATATGTGAAATTTCAAGACATGGAGGATAATACTCGCATGTTGTTAGATGGGAAATATAACACAACTAGATTTGGAACATATAATTTGTATTTTGCATTCTTCGAAATTGGCAAGATGATATTAGCCCCGAATGGAATGCTAGGTTATATTACCCCAAACAACTATTTCACCTCTCTTGCGGGAGAGAGTTTGCGTGCTTATTTTCAAACGACAAAAGCAATATCAAAAATTGTTGATTTCAATGCAACTAAGGTTTTCGATGTCCAAACATATACAGCGATAACATTCCTTACGAATGAAGCAAATAATTTTATTCAATATGCAAGAATTTCAGGAAACGAAAGTGTTGAGAAATTTTTGATGACTGCAAAATTTACACGCAATAGCTACAATGACTTAGATACAAAAAAATGGAGATTATTATGTGATAACGAGCGAGAGGTCATTCGTAGATTAGAGTGTAGTGGAGAACAGTTAGGGACATTGTTTAATATAGCTGTTGGTATTGCTACACTTAAAGATGAGGTCTTCTTTATAGACCCATATAAAGAAGACGATACATATTATTATTGCAACAATAAGTATAAGTCTAATTTCAAAATAGAGAAAAGAATAACTAGACCTCTTGTTAAAATTTCTAAGATGAAATGCGTTAAAGACCTTAACGCAAATCAGCGTAGGATTATATTCCCATATACAACATTAAATAATGTTGCGTCAATTGTTGAGGAAAAAACCATGATTGAGCAGTATCCTGAATGCAATAACTATCTTCAGTCCGTTAAGGATATTTTAGCAACACGAGGTAAGGGTAAATCACACTACAAACCTTTCTACGCTTATGGTCGTACTCAAGGTTTAAATAAACGTGGAGTGAAAATATATACTCCAACATTTAGCCAATATCCTAGATTTATTTTTGATGGCGACTTTGACAGTCTATTTACAAATGGATATGGTATCTTTTACAAAGAAACCAAGACTAATAGCATGGATTTATTTGCGTCTGTACAAAATGAGATTGCTGATGCGGCAAATGTTGATGTTCTGATAAAAGTACTCAATTCAGGACTTATGCATTTCTATGTTTCTAAAACGAGTGTCTCTATTGACGGAGGATACCCTTGTTATCAAAAGAATTTTATTGAGCGGTTTTCTATCCCAAACATGTCAAAAGAAAACATCTCTGCCCTCAGAAATATGATAGACAGAGATGATATAGATAGATATTTATTGAATTTATATCAGATAAATTTACCTGTTCCAAATCTTTGGGCGTAAACATTAAGTAATGTTTGTACAAATGTTGGATAATTTAGGTTATTAATACTCACGCCAGAGTTTGCATCTAGTAGGCCATCAGCTATTAATTCTGCGTCAGTATTGTATATACGAGGTGTTCTAGGTCTAAAATCCACGACTAATAGACATACTCGTTCATACTTATATTCCGTTCCTGGAATCAGTTGCCTATTATTAACTGCGCTGAATGATGATATGTATTTTGCAATATGTTTTTTTACTTGTCTATTTGCTATGAATGCCACTCTGTTCTGTTGCGCTGGTGTATCATCGTATTCATATACTGGTATCATATACAATTCTCCTAACACCATATTGGGACATCGTAAATGTAGATTAAGAGGTTCTGCAAATGTCCTTTCGTATAAGGTGTCAAAATTATTAGCCACACTGCTTAACTGACTTCTTACATTAACAGATAGTACTCGTTCTGTATAACTAAAACCATAGGGGTCTCTTTTCCCTCTTAAAATACCATCAAAATTTAATATTTCTGGCGTTGGCACGACATCATTAGGACAAATGCAAATGTCCTGGTTTTTTGCTTTTACAGCGCCAAAAATTTTCAATTCTCCTTGATGTTGCAAAATCGGAGGATATATATATGCCGGATTAACCCCATATCTAACAAATTCAGATTTAACAGCATCGTGTATTAGGCATATTGGAACTTGTGAACGTATTAAATTATTTTTGGCAGCACAACCATCAATAATATTACCGTTTTTATCAGTACCGCCATTTATAATTGCATCTTCTATTAGACGCTTAATTTCATTTACCGCATCTTGTATTGTTGTCAAGTTCGGTACATTATTTTGTCTTTGCATACTAAGTGATATTAAGAAATATTTGCTAAAGTTAAGTGTTTTTTTAAATATTTCACTTTTACTGGTCGTGAAACTTAAAAAAGCACCTCAATGGGTGCTTTTGATGATTAGTAGTGCCTTGCAATATTTTGTTTTAGCAACTGCTACGTGCTTTTAGTTCTTGAATATGTGATACGTTAAACCCTGTTATATGCATAGGTGGGTACTCCTGTTTGCCTTCGGCGAACTTGCTGTCGCTCGGCATAATACAAGTACGCTTGTCTTCTGCACTCGCTGAATCGCAACTTTGTTTATGTTCTTTAAGGATTGGTGTTCCCATTGTTATTGGTTTTATAGCGTATAAGGTAAAATGTGTATAGTTGTTCCGAATGCAAAAATAGTGTTGAATATTGGCTTATGCAAATTTTGCAAAAGCTGGTAATCATTCTTTTTGTGTTATTAGAATTTTGTTGTTTCTTTTTACTACTACTTTCCAATTTCTGGGATTTATGAGGGTGTTTCGGTAGTTGGGCGACCAAGAAACTTCGTAGGTGTATTCGCTGTTGCGGAATGTGTGTGTTTCTACATTTTCTTCGCTTGTGTAATCTTCGATGTGCGACGGCCGTTGGTTATTACAATCTCCGGGGCCTTGTTGCTGCACTTGTCTTTCCAAGAGGAGTATCTTGTCTATGCGTATAATCCGATGCTCTTGCTCGATTATAATTAGGGCTTCTTTGAAATTACGTAGGCTTTTGTGTAGCTCGTCGGGGTATTCAATTCCTGTGTAGTTGAATTGTTGTGCAATATTGCTGATTCGGCGTTTTTTTTGTCTCACTGTTGTATAATAAAACAAACAGCGTCAAAATTTTGTGTTTGACGCTGCTTGTTTATTTGTCTTTATAATTTTATTATGGGAACGTTGTCCCAATCGGTCATTTCGTCGGCGGTTTTTAGGTCTATGAATTTAAAGTCTTTCATATAGTGGCGGAATTTCTCCTCGGCGTGTTTTATGCCTACGTATGATTTGAATTTTCTCGTAATGGGCAGGCCGGGTATCATTGGTTGGTCGCCGTCGAGGTCGCGTGGGTGTATGTAGCAGAGGTTGTAGTCGCTGTTCTGTTGTGTCCAACGCTTTATAAGGCCGTAGGGGGTTATTCTGAAATATCCGCCTCCCGAGAATGCTACGTTTTTTCTAAATATTTTTTTTGTCGTAATGGGAAATTCTTTTATTCTTACGCCGTTGTGTTCTATTATGCTTTGTTTGTGGGTGGGGTAGTCGGGGATTCCTCCGTGTGCGTGTATAGCGGGGAATACCGAGCAGTCAATCTCGATTCCTAACTCTCCAAGAATTTCAAAGGCCCACGGCTCGTCCTTGCGGATTGAAAAGCCCGGTGCACGGAAATATTTAACCGCTTGTCCTGTGGTGTCTTGCAGAATTTTTATTGACTCTTCAAGGTCTTTCTTGAATTCTTGCCTGTCTTGTTGCCACACTAATTGGTGATTCATCGAGTGGCTGCCAATCTCGTATTTTTGAGCTATCTTTTTTACAATCTCGGGGTATCTTTTAGCTACCCATCCGACTATAAAGAATGTGGCCTTATTGTTGCTTTCGTCAAGTATATGAAGAATGCGATCGACATTGTTGTGAATGCGACTCTCGAATTTATTCCATTGTGCCTCGTTCTTTGTCCCTGCGAATTCGAGCAAATGAAACCATTCTTCAATATCTATGGTGAGAATGTTCATTTTTTTTGTATATACTTGACTTTTTGCAAAATAAGTAAAAATGAGCGGAAAATATAAAGTTTGCTTCGATGTTTTACAAGACGTGTACAGTGTATATTAGCTGTTTATGGCAAATAAATAGGTTGTTGTAAACGGCTTTGTTATTTATTATGCTTGTTGTAAAATATCTTATGTTTTTCTTATATTTACGCTCTTTTCGTAATATTCGGCAAAATTACTGTTTTTTTTCTAAATAATGAAATTTTTGCTTTGTTTTTTGTTGTATTTTTTTACGCTTCTATTACGCTTCTGTTTTAACAGTATTTCCGGGCTGAGTTTTTTTTAGTTCATCCCTTGCTTTTGTTTTCGGAATTCGGGGTTCACTTGTTTTTTTATTCCGCTCCAAATAGAGGTGCACATTGCAAGAAAATCGTGTCTTCCGCCCTCTTGATAGTGGGTGTTTTTGTCGAAGAATCGGAACCACGATGGTGTGGCGTTGAATCGTCGGGGAGATGAGAAGAACCAAGCAATGTCAATTCCCAAGCAACGGAGATTTTTCCCGGGGGTGTAGGTGTATTGCGGCAGTCGGCCTTCGGTAAGGTCTTTGACTATAATTTCTCCAAAATGTACGCCCGAGATATATGCTGCGTGTACGCTTGCGGGGATGCGCGGGTTAATCTCTATTATGCGATAGTCGCCGTCGCCTTTCTCTAATATGTCAAAATCGGCGAATCCTATCCAGCCGAGTTTGTCGAGGGCCTTTTTGCATATTTCTAATATCGCCTCATTCTCGATGCTTGTGCAGAAGCTGCTGCTGCCGCCTTTTATGGGGTAATAGCGTGTGATTTTTGTTATTGTGTGGTTGCTGTATGTGCCGTCGGCTGTGCGATAGAGCATTGCGTTGTAGTAGTGGTTCGAGGGGATAAATTCTTGCAGGGAGCAGTCGCCGTATTGTGCGATGGTCTCACGGGTGGCTTCGCGGAGCTCCTCTATGTTGTGTACGAGTTTTATACCTCGTGAACCGGCCGATATTCCGGGCTTTACGAGTGATGGAAAGCCTATGCGGGTGCTCAGCTCGTTGTAGTTATCTTTAATGGGCATTGTACGCGGGTGGGGGATGTTGTGCTCTTGGCAAAATTCCATCAGCTTGCTTTTATCGCTTGCAATTGAGAATGTTGCGTAGTCCATTATGGCGCATTTGATATTGCTGTGGGCTTCAATTGCCTCTTTGTTGAGGCTTAACCACGTTGCATACTCGTCTTCCATTGGAATTACAACGCTGCACTCTTTTTCTTTTGTTATGTTGAGCAATTCTTTGGAGGTGAAGCTCTTGTCGAGGGTTATGTCGATGCACTGTCGGACGAAATTGCATTTGCGTGAAACTTCGTTGTGCTCTCCGGCAACATATACTGTGTAGCCTTTTTCCTTGAGTGAACGTGCTGTCGAGAGTATTTGTAATCCTCCGCCGAATAGTAGTATATTCATTCTTTGTTTTGTTTGTTATAATGGCTTCTGCCTAATAAACGCGAAAATATTATCCCGATGCTCCACCTTAAAATCCATAGGGAGTGGGGAACGTACCACCATAGCTCTTTTAGGTCTAATTTGCGCCAGAATAGTCCTGTAAGGCCTAATTTCTTGAGTAAGGTGGGGGGTGCTTAATCTTGCCGAGTGAGAATCGGAATGCGGCTCCAACGCCTATGCAGATTTTGTTTTTTAAATGTTTTTGTAGCTCTTGTGCAAAAAAATCTTGCTTGGGGGCGCCTAAGGCTATCCATACAACATCGGCGTTGCTGTTGTTTATGGTGTGGGCAATCTCTTTGTAATTGTACTTGTCGAGGGGCAAGAATGGTGGTGAGTAGCTTCCGTGATATTTTTATATTTTTCGCTTATTGCCTTGAGTGTTTCGTCTGTGTCAAATGTTTTATATGGCTCTTCTCGTCTTGTAGCATTGTGATGAAGAGGTCGGGGCCGGCTGAGCGTCCGACGTCTTTCAGGCCTCATAGACGGGTCATCCACACAAGGGGCATACCGTCGGGAAGGCACATAAGGGCGTTGTGCATAAGATTAAGGTAGTCTTTATTCTCTTTTTTGTTTGCGTACGCTGTGGTGCGGGTGTTGGAGGCGCATATATATCCGCCACGATGCTCCTTGGTTGCTTTTTTTATTTGCGTTATTGATTTTTAGAGGTTTGTGCGCGATATATTGACTTTTCCTATGCTATAGTATTCTGCTTTCGTCATAATGGAACTTTACAGTTTGTAGATTTTGTTTAGTTTATCTACATATATTTTGCTATCGAATTGGGTGAGAATGGTGCTTTTTGCAGATGATGAGAGCTGCTTGAAGTATTCTTTATCGGTGGATAGCTTTTTTATTTTGTCGGCTGTGTCTTTATGGTTGTCTCGGCCGATGAGTATGCCGTTGCTGCCATCTTTTACTACTGTGGGAATTGAACCGACGGGGGTTACGAGAGGGATTGCACCGTAGCTCATTGTTTCGAGCAGGGATATTGGAAGGCCCTCGAAATGCGATGGCAACAGGAATATGTCGCATTGCCGCAGAAGGGCGTTCTTTGTCGCTCCCGATACTATGCCGTGATATATAAAATGTTCTTTAAATGCGGCTTCAAATTTTGGGATGTATTCGCCTTCTCTCTCTTCTTTTCCGGCAAAGTGAAGGGTGTAGTTTATATTTTGTTCTTTTAGTGTTTGGGCCACGCTGTATATGTGGTCTATGCCTTTGTTGGCCTCTATGCGGCCGATGAAGAGTAGGTCGAGGCTGTTTTTTGTGTCAATTTCTCTGTTGAATTTTTGCGCATCGCTTGTGTCGATGCAATTGGGAAGGGTGTGTATATTGTTTATTCCAAAGTCCTCGGATATGATTTTTGCCTCCTCTTCGCTTAGTGTTATCACCGATTGTGCGTATGAGAATATCTTTTTAAGCAGTACTTTGATGTAGAACGGACGGTTTCTCTCTTTCAGGTATTTGCCTCCGTGTATGTGGAGTATTATGCGGTTGCCGGCTTTATGCGCTTCATTTATCATCATATAGTCGCGTATTATGGCGCCTCGCATTAAGGGGATGTTGTAGTGTACTATCGCCTCTTTGTTCTTGGATAATAATTGTTTGTATTCTTTTATGTTGCGCCATATTCTTTTGAGCCGCGTCGTAATTTTGGTGTCTTCGGTGTCTTTACGTCCAACCTCAAAATGTATATGCTCGACTTTGTCGTTGGCACACATTACGAATTGTACAACGGATGATATTCCGCTGACATTCTCTTTGGGATTTAACGATGGGGAGTTGATTATTACTTTCATCACGGCTATACTGTTGTAATTGGATATTATTTCGCTTATATTGGTGTATAATCCAAATTTATCTTTCTGTACTCTGTTATTATAAGTCGAATTTATATAATGTAACTTCGTAGGGGAATTTTACTACAGAGTCATATAATTGGTATAAGAAATGCACTATAAGTATAAATATATATGAGGAGAATATTAGTTTGTTATTTTGGCTCTTATTATACCATAGATAAAATAGCAGGTAGGCTTGCATTATGGGAATGAAAAGATCAACGAAGAATAAAAATCTGTTGACTACAAAGTTGTTGTAGAATAATAAGAATAGGCACACTCTTACAAAAAACAGACAGTATATATAGTTGAATTTGATACTGTTAAAGAATGCTTTTAATTTATTACTATATAGAATTATTATAATATAGCTAAGCAGCAATAAATAGGAGCGAAAGCCGAAGCTCTTTTCTTCAATTGAGTATTCGGCATAGTGTTCAATGGTCTCTTGGGAATATCCTGAATATTCACCAAAATTAAGTAGCTCCATCGGGAGTATATAATCCACTTTGTCCATAAGTAACAGACATACAAATATAATTGCTAACTGAATATATTTATTGGGAATTATATCTTTACATATATATCCTAAAATACCTATTGGTATGATGGCTAATGCACTTCTGTGCATTGTAATGGTAATAATTGTTATAGGGATAACCCATAGCCAATATTTTTTATTTAGGATAAGCGCGGTCATTGCTACAAAGATACAGGCTGTAATATTCTGCCTCATTCCATTCATTAGTGAAAAGAATGTGCCGGTAAAGAATAGGGTAATTCCGAAAAATATTAGCAGATAGCCCTCTTTGCGCATTGCATAATATAATGCTCCTATTTGTGAAAATCCCATTATAAGGAACATTAGATAGTGTTTATCGGTAAAGTGAAGAGTGAATTTTATGAGCGATGTAAAGCCTTGCTCTATTGTTTCTCTATCGTTGTAACCATATAAAAGGTTATAAAAGCTTTGTTTATAACTTTCGCAATCCGCACCTACTCGTTCGCGTACTGTTACAAAGAAACAATATACTAATAGTGGTATTAGAAAGTGGGATTTTGTGAAAAGGTCGATAAAGGACGATTTCTTGTTGTAGGGATTATTTTCGCTTATGAATCCATTGGGGTATTGGTGCCTGTATGTGTATAGACCGGCATTTGTCATTACAAAGATAATGAACCCATAAACAACGATACTCTGTATAAATAATTCCATCTTTTTGTGTATGTGGTTGCCTGTTTCTTATCTGTTGTTGTACATTACATCGTAGTAGGCTTGATAGTCGCCGCTGGTTATATTGTCGAGCCAAGATTGGTTGTCGAGGTACCAACGGACGGTTTTTTCGATGCCTTCTTCGAATTGCAGCGAGGGCTCCCAGCCGAGCTCGTTCTTTAGTTTGCTGCTGTCGATGGCGTAGCGCAGGTCGTGTCCGGCGCGGTCGGTAACGTAGGTGATGAGCTCTATTGAGTGGCCCTCGGGGTTGCCCAAGAGGCGGTCAACGGTTTTTATCAGTACTTTTATAAGGTCGATGTTTTTCCACTCGTTGAAACCGCCGATATTGTATGTGTCGGCTATTTTGCCTGTGTGGAAGATTGTGTCGATGGCGCGTGCGTGGTCTTCGACGTAGAGCCAGTCGCGTACGTTCTCGCCTTTGCCATAGACGGGGAGGGGCTTGCGGTTGCGTATGTTGTTGATAAAGAGTGGAATGAGCTTCTCGGGGAATTGGTAGGGGCCGTAGTTGTTCGAGCAGTTGGTTACGATTGTCGGAAGGCCGTAGGTGTCGTGAAAGGCGCGGACAAAGTGGTCGCTGCTTGCTTTTGAGGCCGAGTAGGGGCTGTGGGGGTTGTATTTTGTGGTCTCGTAGAAAAAGTCGGTGCCGTAGGCTGCGTGGTGCTCGCCCGACGAGGCTGTCGTGCTGAAGGGGGGCTCGATGCCTTCGGGGTGGGTGAGCTCAAGGGCGCCATAGACCTCGTCGGTCGAGATGTGGTAGAAGAGTTTGCCTTCGTAACGGTTGGGCTGTGCCTCCCAATGAACTTTGGCGGCTTGAAGCAACGAGAGTGTGCCCATCACATTGGTGCGGGCAAAGGTAAAGGGGTCTTTTATGCTGCGATCGACGTGGCTCTCGGCGGCAAGATGGATTATGCCGTCGATATTGTGCTCTTGGATGAGGGTGAGCATTCTCTCGTAGTCGCAAATATCGGCCTTTACGAATGTGTAGTTGGGGGCCTGCTCAATGTCTTTGAGGTTGGCCAGATTGCCTGCGTATGTGAGCTTGTCGAGGCAGATTATATGGTAGTGGGGGTATTTGTTTACAAACAGACGCACTACGTGGCTCCCGATGAAGCCTGCGCCGCCTGTTATCATTATGTTGCGTTTGAATGACATATATTGGGTGTTATTTCTTTAATTCGTCGATAACTTTCAGTAGGTATTGTCCGTATTGGTTTTTTATCATTGGTTGGGCCAATTGACGCATTTTCTCTTTGTTTATCCAGCCGCGACGGTAGGCGATGCCTTCGAGGCAGGCTATCTTGAGGCCTTGACGCTTTTCGATGACTTCGACAAAGGTCGAGGCTTCGCTCAGGGAGTCGTGGGTGCCGGTGTCGAGCCACGCAAAGCCGCGTCCGAGGGTCTGCACCTTGAGCTCGCTCAGGGCAAGGAAATGTTGGTTGACGGTGGTTATTTCGAGCTCGCCTCGTGCCGAGGGTTTTATTCCTTTGGCAATCTCTACTACTTTGTTGGGGTAGAAGTATAGTCCCACGACGGCGTAGTTGCTCTTGGGGTGCTGTGGCTTTTCTTCGATGGAGAGGCAGTTGCCTTGCGCGTCAAATTCGGCGACGCCGTAGCGCTCGGGGTCTTCGACGCGGTACCCAAAGACGGTGGCTTTCCCATCCTCTTCGGCTGTGCGAAGGGCCTCGCGCAGCATCGTGGTGAAACCTGCGCCGTAGAAGATGTTATCGCCAAGAACGAGGCACACTGCATCGTCGCCTATAAACTCCTCGCCTATGATGAAGGCTTGTGCAAGGCCGTCGGGCGAGGGCTGGGGGGCATATTGGAAGCGCACGCCGTAGTCGCTGCCGTCGCCCAGCAGACGTTGGAAGCCGGGGAGGTCTTGCGGGGTGGATATTATGAGTATATCGCGTATGCCGGCAAGCATAAGTACTGATATTGGGTAATAGACCATCGGCTTGTCGTATATGGGCAATAACTGTTTGCTCACTCCTTTGGTTATTGGGTAGAGGCGTGTGCCCGAACCGCCTGCAAGAACTATGCCTTTCATCTTATGGGTGTTTTTTTGCTTTTATTTTTTGTAGATTCCGCAGAAGTCAAGGATTACCTTGCTTTCGTCGTAGGGGAGGGTCTTGAATTTGTCGTGTGCGGTGAGCATTACTATTATGTCCGATTTTTTGTATGCCTCGTCGTAGGGGGTGAGTTTATAGACGTTGTGCTCTTTTACGTTGGGCTCGACTACGAGTATGTTGGCGCCGTTGCATATTTGCATCACTTTGCCTACTATGTGGCTCGATGGCGACTCGCGCAGGTCGTCGATATTGGGCTTGAATGCAAGGCCCATCATTGCTACAAGGGGCTTGCGGTTGTTCTTTAACTCGAATTCGAGGATGGCGTTGCGCACTTTCTCGGCACACCACATTGATTTATAGTTGTTTATCTCGCGCGCAGTGGTTATTATGCGGCTCTCTGCGGGGTAGTCCGAGATGATAAAATAGGGGTCAACGGCTATGCAGTGTCCGCCTACTCCGCAGCCGGGTTGCAGGATGTTGACGCGTGGGTGTTTGTTGGCAAGCTCTATGAGCTCCCATACGTTGATGCCTGCCTTGTCGCAGATGAGTGATAGCTCGTTGGCAAAGGCTATCTGTACGTCGCGGCTGCTGTTCTCGGTTAGTTTGCACATTTCGGCTGTGCGGCAGTTGGTCTTGTGCAGCTCGCCTTGTACGAATTGTGAGTAGAATTCTATTGCTTTTTCTGTCGATTCGGGGGTGAGGCCGCCTATGACGCGGTCGTTGTGCACAAGCTCGTATATTACGTTGCCGGGGAGTACGCGCTCGGGACAGTAGGCTATGTAGATTTTTCCTTTGAGCTCGGGGCGTTGGTCGAAGATGAGCTTGGCCATTGCTTCGGTTGTTCCTATGGGTGAGGTCGATTCAATGACGTAAAGGTCGCCCTCTTTCAGCAGGGGGAGCACTGTGCGTGTGGCTGCTTCGACGTATGAGGTGTCGGGCTCGTGGTCGCCTTTGAAGGGAGTGGGAACAACTATAAAGTAGGCGTCGCTCTCTTGGGGGGTGGTGTAGGCTTTGAATTTGCCCTCTGCAATGACCTCTTGCAGCATCTCTTCCATTCCCGGCTCTATTATGTGGAGTTTGCCTTGGTTGGTTATTTCTACTACTTTTTCGTTAATATCTACTCCAATAACATCTATGCCGTGTTTGGCTGCTATAATGGATGTGGGAAGGCCTATATAGCCCAGTCCCATAAAACAGGCTTTCATTGGTTTTATTTTGTATATTATATAAGGTTATTATTTTTCTGTAGTGTTGCTACGATTCTTCCGCAGGCAAGGCCGTCGCCGTAGGGGTTGACGGCTTTGCTCATTGCGTCGTAGTGTGCTTGGTTGTCGAGCAATTGTGATACCTCGCTGACTATTTTGTTGTAGTCGGTTCCAACGAGCTTGACGGTGCCGGCTTCGAGGGCTTCGGGGCGCTCGGTGGTGTCGCGCATCACAAGTACGGGCTTGCCGAGGCCGGGTGCCTCTTCTTGTATGCCGCCGCTGTCGGTGAGTACAAGATTGCTCTTCTCCATAAGATAGACAAACGACAGATACTCAAGGGGCTCGATGAAGAACATATTGCCCAGATTGTTGAGATTCTCTCCAAAGACTTCGTGGATGGGCTTACGTACGTTGGGATTAAGGTGCATAGGATAGACAAAATCGACGTCGGGGTATTTTTGTGTGAGGTCTTTGATGGCGGTGCACATATTGATGAATCCCTCGCCGAAATTCTCGCGGCGGTGGCCGGTGATGAGCACGAGTTTCTTGCCGCCCGAGAGGCGGGTTACGTCGTAGCCGGCTTCGGCGAGCTGTGTTTGTAGGCGGCTGTCGAGTGCTTTGTCCTCTTTTATTTTGTTTACCACCCAATAGAGTGCGTCGATGACGGTGTTTCCCGTTACGCTTATGCTCTCTTCGGCTACGGCCTCGCGCAGAAGGTTGGCTTTGCTCAAGGGGGTGGGGGCAAAATTGTATGTTGCTATGCGGCCGGTTATTTGTCGGTTCATCTCCTCGGGCCACGGGCTGTAGATGTTGTGTGTGCGCAGTCCGGCCTCGACGTGTCCGACGGGTATTTGCTTGTAGAATGCGGCAAGGGCGGCGGCGGTGCTGGTGCTTGTGTCGCCGTGGACAAGGACAATGTCGGGCTGTGCCTCTTGTAGTACGTCGCGCATTCCGGTGAGTACGCGGGCGGTTACGTCGTAAAGGTCTTGCCCTTGTTTCATTATGTTAAGGTCGTAGTCGGGGGTTATCTCGAATAGTTGCAGCACTTGGTCGAGCATTTGACGGTGCTGGCCGGTTACGCATACTATTGTCTTGAATGTTTGTGGGTGTTTTTGAAATTCTTTCACAAGGGGGGCCATCTTGATGGCTTCGGGGCGCGTTCCAAAAACAAGCATTATTTTCCTCATAATAGCTTTTTGTCTTCTTATATCTAATATGTTTGTTTGCTCAGTAGGTTGTTTCCCCAATTGTATATTTTTTCGATTGTGGGGAGGTGGAGGCCTTGTCTTATGGCTGTTTGGTATATGTATCGAAGGCCGTAGTTAAAGTCTTCTTGAAAATAGCGGCTTTGTAGGTCGGGCTGCCATCCTTTTTCGCTCTCGCTCATTGGGGCGGCAATGCCTTTGAAGCTCTCGATGGATGTTATTTTGCGTGTGAGGCTTGGGGCATCGTGGCTCTCGTAGTGTTCTAAAATGGGGGTCAGATAGTTGGGTGTTACGGGCAGTGTCCCGAGCAGTGTGAATAGCTCTTTGTCCATTGCCATAAGGTACTCAGAGGCGCTATCGTCCCACTCTTCGTAAAATAGGTGTCTGCGGTTGTAGTATTTCTCTTTGTCCCAATCTTTGAACAGTGAGTATAGGCGTGCGGGATGCAGTATGGGGTTGCTGTTGGTAAAGGTTGCTTCGTAGTGGTTGGCCAAAAGGCGGGTGGGGCGGTCGAAGAGGTGTTCAATCTGTTGTCTGAAGGCCTCTTTGTCGCTGCAATTTTCTATGGCAATGTTGTGCGATGGCTTGTAGCCCAATAGGTTGGCGCTTCGGCCGTACTCTTTTGTGCGGGCTATGAAGGGTACTCGCTGGAAGCCCCACAGCGGGGTGGTGGTTCCGAAAATTTCTATTGCCTCGAAGAAAAATCCTGTCGAGCAGAATACGCTGCCTACAAAGACGCCGGGCTTTATGTGGGGCTGTATGCTCTGAAGCTCGCTCTTTATTGCGTAGCCGGGCAGACAGAGTAGTATAATGTCGGCCTTGGGGATTGCTTCTGCGGCGCTGTCGGTTATTTTGGTGAGGGGGGCGGTTATTGTCGCTCCTTCGGGGGTGTGTACCCGGATGTCTTTTTGCCACGCTTGCGGGCGGCGTGTGAGTATGTTTACCGAAATATCCTCTTTTGCGGCAAGGTAGCCGGCTGTTACGTGTCCCAAAGAACCGCCTCCGCAAATGCAAATGGTTGTCATTTTTCCAATTGTTTAAGTGATTCGATGAGGCGGGTGTTGTCGTTGTGGTCGCGTACGGCTATGCGCATATATTGCTTGCCGTCGAACCCTTGCTTGCCCGAGCAGTCGCGCATAAGTATGTTAAATTCTTTGAGCATCTTCAGCACGAGGCCGCTTGCGGTGTAGGGGGGAAGCACTTCGGTGAGGAAATAGTTGGCTTCGGAGGGGATTACGCGCAGGAAACTTATTTGGCGTAGTTGCTGCTCGAAGAGGTTGCGCTCTTCGATGAATTTTTGGCAGGCGCGTCGGTACTCTTTTTCGTATTTTGTGTATATCTGCATAAAATACTCACAGAAGGAGTTTATGTTCCAGATGCTTACTGCGCTTTTGAGGCTTGATATTATCTGTGTGTCGGCCGAGCAGAGGATGCCCAAGCGTATGCCGGGAACGCCGTAGCTTTTGCTGATGGACTTTATTACCAGCATATTGGGGTGGCTTTCGAGCGTGCTGTCGTGCAGGAGGGTGTTGTGCTCCCAATTGTTGCTAAAATCGACGAAGCTCTCATCGACGATGAGGCGTATCTCTTTGCTTTCGCACCACGAGGCGAGATTTAGAATATCTTGCTTGGGGATAAAATTGCCTGTGGGGTTGTCGGGGTTGATGAGTAGTATGTTGTCTGCGTGATGCTCTCCGAAATAGTCTATTAGGTCTTGGGCCGAGTAACGATATTCGTTGTTCTGTGGCACAAAGGTTACTATAGTGCTTTTGTCGCGGCGGTTGGGGTACTCCTCGAACGTGGGGCGTGTTATTCCTATTGTGCCGGGGAGTTGCTCCATAAGTATTTTTATGAGCTCGGCGGCGCCGTTGCCCGGCAGAATGTACTCCTCTTTTATGCCCCAGCATTTGCTGGCCAAAAGGGTGTTTACTTTCATTCCCGAGGGGTATTGGGTGATGAGTGTGCCGAAATTGGCCTGCATTTCGTCTATTATCTTCGAGGGGGGAAAGTAGGGGTTCACAAGGTAGCAGTAGTCGAGCATTTTGGGGAAGCGCCAATAGCCTCCGAAGCGACCGTAGTATTTGCGCAGAATGTCTTTCTCTTCGGCGAAAAGGGCTTCGGCAATGTCAAGGTCTTGCTTGTCGTCTATTTCGTACCACTTTTCGTTTGTTATGGGCAGTGCTTTCAGCTCTTTGTTGTCGAGGAGGGTGATGATGCGCAGTACATTTTCGTAATACTCGTTGTTGCCCACTGCTTTTGAGTAGGCTTCGAGGAAGGGGATATATTTTGTTCTGCTAAATTCCTTTGAGAATTTGTAGATGTTTATTGTCTTGTAGTATTTATCGGCCTCGCTGAAGGAGAATGCCTCTTTGGGGATGAAATTTATTATGTTCTTCTCGTCGTCGATACACACCATTGTGCCGTCCATCCAACTCTCGTATTTTGCTACAAGGGCAAGGTTGGGGTAGGGGTTGTCGGTGATAAGCGAGAATAGGTTGTCGTCAAATATAAGGTCGCTCTCGATGAGCAGTGTGTCGTCCTGTTGCATCTGCTCTTTGGCAAGTGCAAGGGAGTATATGTTGTTGGTCTTGTCGTAGATGGGGTTGTTGATGTATTCAATTTTTGTGCCCGAATATTGGTTGCCTACGTGCTTTTTTAGCTCGTCGCCTTTGTATCCTACGACTATTACAATGCGGCTGAGCGACAGCTTGGATAGTTGGCCCAGCAAACGGTCGATGAGACGTGTGCCGTTTACTTGTACCATACATTTTGTGTTGTCTTTGGTAAACTCGCCGAGGCGGCGACCCATTCCTGCTGCTAATATTATTGCTTGCACGTTGTTGTTTGTTTTTTGTTCTGCTTTTCTGTGCGCAAAATGTGCGTTACTTTGTTGCTTACGGTATATAAGTTTGCATATATCATAGCCTTTTGGGGGGCTACGATATATGCAATGCTTATCTTTTTACCATATTATATATAGTATATTACAGTTTTGTGTTCTCTTCATTATCCTCTTTGTCGTCGCTGTAATAACCATAGCCGTGGCCGTAGCCGTAGCCGTAACCGTAGCTGTAACCGTAACGATAGCCGTAGCGGTAACCGTAGCGGCTGCCGTAGCGCCCACCCTTGTCTTCCATACCATTGAGTATGAGGCTGATGCTCTTGAAACGCTCCTCTTTTGCAAGGTTTTCAATCTCGGGCACCATACTGCGCTCCAATAGTCCGCTGCGGACAACGAACATTGTGCGGTCGGCGTTCTTCTCGATGATGCTTGTGTCGGCTACAATGTCGATGGGAGGACAGTCGATTACAATATAGTCGTATTTGCTGCGCGACGACTCGATAAGGTCGTGGAAGCGTTTGTCTTCGAGTAGCTCGGTGGGGTTGGGGGGGATTGTACCCACGGGGATAATGTGCAGCCCCTTGAATGTCTCGCTCTTAATCATACATTTGTTGATGTCATCTTCGAGCCCGGCAAGATAGTTGCTCAGACCAACTTTGGGTGCGTTGACGAATGTGCTGAGTGATGCGTGGCGCATATCACCGTCGATGAGCAGCACTCGCTTGCCCTTGAGGGCCATTGAGGCTCCGAGGTTCATTGTGATGAATGACTTTCCGCTACCGGGGTTGAACGAGGTGATTATGAGCACGTGTTTGTGGTTCTCATTGACCATAAACTCGATATTGGTTCGCATCACGCGGAAGGCCTCGTTTATAATGTTGCGGCTGCCGTCTTTTACTACTACTTTTAGTTTCTCGCTCTGTTTCTTCCACGGTAGCTGACGCTTGCGACGGTAGGCAAGAGGTATTTCGCCGATAACGGGAATGTTGACGCTCTCGAGGTCTTTGCGGCTGCGTATTTTTGTGTCGAGGAATTCGCGTGCGATGAGCAGACCGATGGGAATCATAATTCCTATGGCAAAGGCAAACATATACATCTTTTTGCCGTTGGGGCCCGAGGCTGCGAATGAGCCTGTGGGAGGCGTTACGACGCGTGTGTTATAGGCGGTGAACGCTTTTGACAATTCGTTCTCTTCGCGCTTTTGCAGGAGGAACAGATAAAGTTGCTCTTTTACAGTCTGGTTACGACCCTCTGACACAAGGAACATTGACTGTGTGGGGTTCTTGGCCAATTGCTCGTTGGTGCTTGTGCGCTCGCGCTCGAATGTCGCAATTTGTGTTTTCAGTGTTCTTATGAGATTGGTTACCGAACCGATTATTCCCTCGCGCATTGCTGCGAGTGAAATGTCCATATCCTTTACAAGGGGGTTATTCTCGCTACTGTTTATTACAATATTGTTGCGCTGGAGCATTGCCTGATTGTATTTCTCAATCTGCGAGTTTAGCCCTGTGCTCGAGAGTTGCAGCGATGGCAGAATCTGATTCTTTGTCTTGTTGTCGCTTAGGTAGTCGAGAATGAAATTAGATATTGACAGCTCGTTGTTGAGCTCGATAATCTGATTGCTTATCTTTTGATTTTGGCTCATATACATTGCGGTTGTCGAGCTTAGGTCGGGCAAGAGGTTGCGGCTCTTGTAGGTCGAGATGATGCTATCGACATTTTCGAGCTCCATTGCAATGTCTTCGAGACGGTCGTTGATAAATACAGAGGTGTGCTCGGCAAGCTGGTTCTTGTCGGCAATCCATCGTTCGTTGTAAACCTCGATGACGGCGTTCAGCACATCCTCGGCACGCTTGGTCGATCTATCAACCATTGAGATGGTGATAATGTCGGCCTCTTTGTCCTTGAGGCTGAATGAGAGTTTGCCTGCATAGATGTTTGCGCTGCTGTACAGGCCTATGCGGGTTACGTGTATTGTCTGTGTCTCTTCGGGGGCGGTGTAATAGGGGGTAGCCTCTATTGTCAGGCGTCCGATGGGGGTGTTCAGGGTATCGATGGCTTGTGCGTTGCTCTTATATTCGGCTATGCGGCCTTTGATTGTCTGGTCGGGGTCAATCTCTCTCTTGTCGCCTCCGTATGCGTAGTTGAATTGGTTGATTGAGAAACTGCCATCGGGGTTTATTGTCAATTTGAATGATGCGTAGGCGTTGTCGGGAATATCGACGATGGTGGCTTTTATGGGTAAATTGCTACCGTAGAGTACTTGATTGTACAAAAGGCCTTCGCGCTCGTAATTCATATCGAGATTCAGACGGTTTACTACCTCGTAGATGTTCGAGGGGGATTGAAGCGCATAAATTTCGTTGTAAACGGTGGTATTGCCGCGGAAGGCGCTCATCGCAGCAAATTTCTCCATCTGTTCGCCCATATTGCCCTGCTCGCCGGTCTTGATGAGAATGTCGGTGTAACGCGAGTAGGTGGGGTGGGTGGTCGAAACTTTATATATGGCTAAACTCAAACAGATGAAAAGCGATAGTACGAACCAACGCCACTTAGCCAAACAAAGAAATAAAAAGTCTCTGATGTTAAACTCTTCCTCGGATTGACGATTGAAGTTGTTTATGAGATTGTTCTCCATAGTTTATCGTGTGATTAGGTTAATAACTGAGGTGAGAAGTGAGGCAATTGAAATCCAAAATGCCGATGAGCGTATGTTGTTGCCGTTCACTGTTGCTTGACGTGCGCGCATCTTGTTGGGCTCGACGTAGATGACATCGTTCTGCTGGATGTAATAAACGGGCGATTTTTGGAGCTCTTCGAGTGAGCAGAGGTTGACTTTGTAAACTCGCTCGGTGTTGTCCTCTTCGCGGCGAATTACCTGAACATTGGTGCGCTGGCCCTGTATGGTGAGGTCGCCGGCAGTGCTGATGGCATCGAGGATGGTTATTGCATCGCGGTCGATTGAATAGCTGTTGGGGTTTTTTACCTCGCCCAATATTGCGTATTTAAGATTCGCAAACTCGACTGTTACCGTTGCGTCTTTTGCTTGTCCCTCTTTGTCGAGAAGGCTCTTTATCTTCTTGGCAACCTCGCTGCGTGTCATTCCTGCAACGTGTACTCGGCCCAATGTGGGAAAGTTTATGTATCCTTCTTTGTCGATTGTGTAGGCCGAAATTCCCACAGATGTTCCGTAGCTGCCCGAACCACCTATTTGTCGTGAGACGTAGGGCAGATTGAGTGAGTTGGTCAGCTCTTGATTGCGAGTATTTACCAAAATGCTGATTTTGTCCTCGGGCTTTAGGGTAATTAGTTTGCGCTCAATTGTTGACACTGTGCCGTGTTGGGCATCCTGAAAATATGCAATATCCTTTGTGGAACTGCAAGATGCCAGCATTAGTAGCAGGCTGAGAGTAAAAAGAATTTTTTTCATATTGATGGATTTTATTTATTTATCCGGAATGTTAATTTTCTCCCCCGAGAGAATTGTGCAAGAAATGTGCTTTGTATTTGTTTGTTCTTCTTTTTGTGTATATTTTGGGGACATTGACCGAGGTGTAAGTGTGTCTCTGTCAATTAGTTACGAATTAAATTGCACGCTGTGCCGTATAAATTCGGGAAAATAAGTTGCCGTAATTGGCTTTGCTGTTGGATAATTTGCGTTTAGGCATTTTTAATATGCTGCCTGTGAGGCTTATGCGCAACAGTTTTATATGGCAAAGTTAGCTATTTTATTTAAAATGGCGAAGTATTTTCTCTTTTATTTTAAAAATAATTCACTTGTTTGCGCTTTTGCTTTTCTGCGCTCAGTTTGGAAAAAGTGTTCTTTTTTTATTTATGTAATAAAATATTACTAAAATTGGGCTTGTTTTTTGCTTCTTGAATAGTGTTCTTTAGTTGTTGTCAAACGGGGTGATTTTTATTTTTTCTTGTGTATCGACAGGTGGGGCAGAGGAGTGCTAAACAACTATTTTGCACTGTTGATTCTCTCTTTTTGGGTTGTTGCTTTATGGCTGTTGCAACTGCTGTGTGGGCTGTGTGTGCCTTTATTATATTAGGTGTGGCGTCGTTCGCGGCTGCGCTGCTTGTCTTGTTCTTAGATTCTTCTGCTTTTTGTAATTAGCTGGTGTTGTTTGGAATTTATAATGCCATTTGGTGCCTCTCGTATGCTTGATTTTCTTTTTTTGTGAGGGTAGGTATCCTTGTTATGCGGCGATTTTCTTATAAAAACGTGGGTTTGTGCGTTATTTGTGAGAAAAAAAATCTTCAGAATTATTTTTTATAATGATTTTTGTTATCTTTGTGCATCGTTAACCAAATAAACTCAGGAAAATTATGAAAGAACTAATCGCACAGATTCAGGAAATTTATGCTGCTTTCGAGGCAGATGCAGTTGCACAGGTAGAGAAAGGTAATAAGGCTGCGGGAACACGCGCTCGCAAGGCTTCTCTTGAGCTTGAGAAGATGATGAAGGCTTTCCGTAAGGCTTCTATCGAGTCTTCTAAGGCTTAATGTGTAAGCGTCGGGACTTTCTCGAACAGAAAAATAAAAGCCGTTGGCGGCTTTTATTTTTTTTATATCCTTGTCTATTGTAAAAATATTTTATCAATCATTCTTGTTGTGCCGTTGCTCTTTTATTGTTGAATCGGGCGGTGTTTTGTTTTTTTGTTCTGTTGCCGCATTCGTGGCTGTTTTTTGTATATACTTATTTATTTAAATTTAATTTATTATAATTTATTTCTTATTTAATTTTGTTAGTGCGCAAAATAAATTGTATTTTCGCAGAATATTGTGCCGGAGGTTTATTGACGGTTGGTTGAGCTTGTTTTTTGCAGCCTCGAACACTGCTGTGGCATAATTGCCGTTTTGACGATAAAATATTGATTATAAATTATTAAAACTTTAATTAACATTAACTATGAGAAAACGATTTCTTTCTTTGGCCGTAGTTGCTTTCTCGTTTCTGGCCTCGGCGATGGCACAGAATCTGAAAGGCTTTGCATACGGCGATGTGGCCGCTCCTTCGGGTGGCGAGTGGGAGTCGCCCACTGAATTGGCACTAAACAAAGAGCAGCCCAAAGGTTGGTTCTTTACATTTGCCGATGAAGAGAGCGCACGTAAGGTGCTTCCCGAGTTTAGTGAGTATTATATGTCGCTCGACGGAACGTGGAGCTTCAATTGGGTGGGTAATCCGTGGGAGCGTCCCGAGGACTTCTATAAGCCCGATTATGATGTTTCGTCGTGGGATAAGGTAGAGGTTCCTATGAACTGGAACGTCTATGGATTGCAAAAGGATGGCAGCCAGAAGTATGGTACCCCCATTTATGTGAACCAGCCTGTAATCTTTAAGCACTCGCTTGCAGTTGGCGACTGGAAGGGTGGTGTAATGCGCGAACCGGCAAAGCATCATACGACATACAAGAATCGTAACGAGGTGGGCTCGTACCGCCGTACGTTTACCGTTCCCGCCGAGTGGGCCGGCCGTCAGATTTATATTAACTTCGACGGTGTTGACCCCTTCTTCTATCTGTGGATAAACGGTAAATATGTCGGATTCTCGAAGAACTCGCGTAACCTTGCTGCATTTAACATTACAAAATTTCTTGTCGAGGGCGAGAATACAGTGGCTGTCGAGGTGTATCGCAACAGCGACGCTTCGTTCCTTGAGGCACAGGATATGTTCCGTCTGCCGGGTATCTTCCGCACAGTATCGCTGACAGCCACAAACCCCGTCGAGCTGCGCGATATTCGCGTTGTAACCGACCTTGACGCACAGTATAAGGACGCTGTTGCCAAGATTGCAGTAGATGTGCGCAACCTCGGCAAGAAGGCTGCGAAGGGCTATAAATTGCAGGCTCAGCTCTATAAAAACTCACTCTACAGCGACGACAACGAGATTGTCGAAGGTGCAAAGGTAGCAGGCGACGTTGCTGTGGTCGAGGCGGGTGCAAAGGCAACCTCGCAACTTGAGATTGCAGTGGAGAATCCCGCAAAATGGAGCGCCGAGGAGCCCAACCGTTACACTCTGCTCGTGCAGCTGCTCGACAAGAAAGGTCGAGTAGTTGAGACGGCTTCTACACACATTGGCTTCCGTGAGGTAGAGATTCGCGACACAAAAGCCGCCGACGATGAGTTTGGCCTTGCCGGACGTTACTACTATCTGAACGGAAAGCCCATCAAAATGAAGGGTGTCAACCGCCACGAGAGTAACCTTGAGCGCGGACACGCCATCACACGCGAGCAGATGAAGAACGAGGTGATGCTGATGCTCAAGGGCAACATTAACCACGTGCGTAACTCGCACTATCCCGATGACCCCTATTGGTACTATCTGTGCGATAAATACGGTATTTATCTTGAGGACGAGGCTAACATCGAGAGCCACGAATACTATTATGGCGACGCATCGCTCTCGCACGTACCCGAGTTTCAGGATGCACACGTTGCACGTGTAATGGAAATGGCCTACGCCACAATGAACCGCCCCTCGGTTGTAATATGGTCGCTCGGAAACGAGGCCGGCCCCGGCGTGAACTTTGTAAAGGCCTACGAGGCTCTGAAGGCATTCGACGCATCGCGTCCCGTGCAGTACGAGCGTAACAACAATATTGTTGATATGGGTTCGAACCAATATCCCTCAATCGGTTGGGTACAATATGCCGTACAAGGCAACGCCAACATTAAATATCCTTTCCACATTTCGGAGTATGCTCACTCGATGGGTAATGCTGTGGGTAATCTGAAAGATTATTGGGATGCAATGGAGAGTACAAACTTCTTTATGGGTGGTGCCATCTGGGATTGGGCCGACCAAGCATTCTGGAACGTGGATGCAAAGACCGGCGACAGATATATGGGTTACGGCGGCGACTTTGGCGACCGTCCCAACGACCACACTTTCTGTATGAACGGTATTGTGTTCCCCGACCACTCGCCCAAGCCTCAATATTGGGAGGTTAAGAAGGTTTATCAGAATGTGGGAATAACGATGCTTGAGGATGGCCGTGTGAAGATTTTCAACAAGCGCTACTTTAAGTGTCTGTGCGATATGAATATACGTGCTTCACTGTGGGAGGATGGTAAAGAGGTCGAGCACTTCTTTATGCCCGATATGGTAATTGCTCCTCGTACAAGCAAGGAGTTTAAATTGCAATTCGGCAACTACCAGATGAAGGCCGATAAGGAGTATTTCGTAAAGATTCAGCTTCTGCTGAAGAAAGACCAGCCGTGGGCCAAGAAGGGCTACGTGCAGATGGAGGAGCAGCTTCCTCTGAAGGCGGCCCAAAAGACCATTATGCTTGCTGACGCAGCTAAGGGGGCAAAGACAAAAATGGAGAAGAGCAAGGATAATGCAACAATCACAGTATCGGCTGTTGATGGCTCATTCTCGATTGTCTTTGACAATGCTAAGGGTGTGTTCAAGAGCGTCGCTTACAATGGTAAAGAGGTATTTACCGCCGACAATGTGATGAAGATTGGTGCTTATCGTGCCCCCGTTGATAATGACAATTGGGCTTGGAACAATTGGTTTGCCAACGGATTGCACAACCTCCAAGATAGTGTAATGTCTGTTGTTTCAATGACAAATAAGGATGGTAGCGTGGTGCTGCAATATACTGTATATTCGCAGGCACCCAACGCCGTGCGTCGTGTGAAGAACGACGATAATACTTGGAAGTTTGTGGATGATGCGCGCAAGTTTGGCGAGAATGACTTCTCATTTATCTCGAACCGCATTTATACAATTTATCCCGACGGTTCGGTCGAGCTGAACAGCAGCATCAGCGGTAACAAGAATATCGACCTTGCACGCTTGGGCTACGAGATTCAGCTTCCCGCCGAGTACTCTAACTACACTTATTATGGTCGAGGCCCTTGGAACAACTACAACGACCGCTGCACAGGCTCGTTCATCGAGCAGTACAGCAGCACTGTTGCCGAGCAGTTTGTTCACTTCCCCAAGCCTCAGGAGATGGCCAACCGCGAGGATGTTCGTTGGGCTGCATTGACTAATGCCTCGAGCGAGGGTGTTATCTTTGTTTCGACCGAGGGAATGTCAACAACGGCGCTTCCGTGGAACGACGTCGAGCTGACGCTTGCTGCGCACCCCTATCAGCTTCCTGCCTCTTCGGGCACTTGGTTGCATATTGACAAGAAGGTTAATGGCTTGGGCGGTAACAGCTGCGGACAGGGTGGCCCGCTCGACTACGACCGTGTAAAATCGGCCGAGAATACTATGGGCTTTATTATGCGTCCCGTTGTAAAGACCGACGACTATACTCAGAAGGCTAACGTGTTGCCCTCGGGCGTTGTTCCCGTGGTGCTCTCGCGCGACCTTAAGGGTGTGGTAACAATGACCTGCAACAAGCCCGGCGCCGAGATTTACTATAAGATTGGCAAACGCGGCAAAAAGACACTCTACACCGAGCCTGTTGATATGAGCAAGGGTGGTGATATTACTGTTTGGGAGAAGGCTACTCCCACACTCGCTGCCACATATAACTATCCCGAGGTAACCGCAATCCCCGTAACGGTGGTATTTGCGTCGAGCCAAGAGAATGGCAACGAGGCCTCGAAGATGGTCGATGGCGACCCCTCGACAATATGGCACACAATGTACTCGGTAACAGTGGCAAGCTATCCTCACTGGATTGATTTTGACGCAGCCGAGGAGACGATGATTAAGGGCTTTAAGTATCTGCCTCGTCAGGATGGCGACAATGGTAACATCAAGGCTTACAGAATACAGATAAGCAACGATGGAAAGAATTGGAGCGAGCCTGTTTGCGAGGGCGAGTTTGAGAGCGGCAGCAAGCAGAGTGTTGTGATTTTCAAGGAGCCTGTAAAGGCACGCTACGTGCGCTTCACGGGACTAAACTCGCAGAATGGTCAGGACTTTGGTTCGGGCGCCGAGTTCGAGCTCATCAAGGTGCAGAAATAATCTGTTCCCATAAAGTGGCTTTAAAAACTTTATAAAATAGACCGTGCAGGGGTGGTTCCCTGCACGGTTACTATAAAAAAACAGATAACGATTGCATCGAGGGATTGTTTGAATTTGTAACCGTCGATGCGGCTCTAATCTGAAATATTTTCTTGGGATTTAAATAGTTACAGATATAAATGGAATATATTAAAACTGATATTGAGGGGGTTGTGATAATTGAGCCTCGTGTGATATGCGACGAGCGTGGATACTTTAAGGAGACATTCTCGCAGGCCGATTTTGATAAAAATGTGCGTCCTGTGAGGTTTGTTCAGGATAATGAGTCAAAATCGTCGTACGGGGTGTTGCGCGGATTGCATTTTCAGAAAGGCGAGCACTCGCAGAGTAAGCTGGTGCGCGTGGTCAGAGGTGCCGTGCTTGACGTTGCGGTGGATATTCGTCGCGGCTCGCCCACATTCGGAAAGTATGTGGCGGTGGAGCTCAGCGAGGAGAATCATCGTCAACTGTTTGTGCCTCGCGGCTTTGCGCACGGATTCTCGGTGCTTACCCCCGAGGTAATATTCCAATATAAGTGCGACAATTACTACTGCCGCGAGAGCGAGGGGGCAATAGCGTGGGACGATGCCCGCCTGGCAATAGATTGGCGTCTGCCTGCCGAGAAAATAATCCTCTCCGAGAAGGACAAGCACCATAAAGCCCTTGCCGAGGCCGATTATCTGTTCGATTATAACGAAGATTTATACAAATGAAAAATATTCTTGTAACAGGTGCCAACGGTCAGCTTGGCAGTGAGATGCGACGTCTGGGCGAGCTTTCGTCCAATAATTATCTCTTCACCGATATTCAGGAGCTTGACGTTACGGATGCTGCCGCGGTGAAGAGTTTCATCGAGGAGAATGGGGTGGAGGTTGTTGTCAACTGTGTGGCCTACACTAATGTGGATAAGGCCGAGAGCGATGAGGCTGCTGCCTACCGAGTGAATGCCGAGGCTGTGGAGAATATTGCCCGCGCCGTTAAGGCTGTCGGTGGTACTTTGTTCCACATTTCCACCGATTATGTCTTTGGTACCGACGGAAATACCCCGCGCACCGAGGAGATGCCATTGGCTCCGCTGGGTGCCTACGGCCGCACAAAATTGGCGGGCGAGGAGGCTGTGGCTCGCGTAGGCTGCAAGGCAATTGTGATACGTACCGCGTGGCTTTATAGTGAGTTTGGGCACAATTTTGTAAAGACGATGCTGCGTCTGACGGCCGAGAAGGAGAGTGTTAAGGTGGTGTTCGACCAAGTAGGCTCGCCGACTTATGCGGGCGACCTTGCGCTTACAATATTCTCGATTATCGAGGGAGACGTTTACGAGGGGAATGAGGGAGTGTATCATTTTAGCGACGAAGGTGTCTGCTCGTGGTACGACTTTGCCGTGGAGATTGCGCGTCTGGCGGGGCACAAGAATTGTCGCATTGAGCCTTGCCACAGTAACGAATTTCCCTCGCCCGTTACGCGGCCGCCCTATTCGGTGCTCGATAAGAGCAAGATAAAGAGTACCTTCGGGGTGGATATTCCGCATTGGCGCGAGTCGCTGATATACTGTCTGAAGAGGATTTATGCCTCGAAACAGATGCCTTGACGCTGTATGGGCAGGCTGATTGTTGTTATCTTTGTGGGGGCGGTGCTGTCCGTGGCGCTCTTGTGTGGCGAGGAGTATATGCTGCGCTGCCCGTTCAATAGTCTCACGGGCTGGGATTGTCCTTTTTGCGGCACTCAGCGTATGGTGCGTGCGTTGCTGCATTGTCGCTGGGCCGAGGCTTTTGGCTATAATGCTCTTATAATGATTGCTTCGCCGCTGTTTATCTTGGCCGGGTTGAGGATTTTGTTCCCCTCATTGGCCTTGCGGCATAGGCGCCTTACGTTGGCGCCTCTGTTTACCGACAGGGCGTTGCTTGTTTATCTTATTATCCTTATATTATGGGGTGTGTTGAGAAATATTTTCTCTTGGTAAAATGTTAATTTTAAAATAAATATCTTATGGAAACAAAATCAATTTTGCCCAATTTGGATGTAGCTGATATATTTAAATGTGCTTGGGCGTACACTAAAAAACACTTTATGTGGGTGGCTATCATTATGTTTTTGTCGTATATGGTAACGGCGCTCCCAAATTCCTATTACAATATGAGTTATCTTTCTGCTCTAATGGCCTCGGGTGGCCCTCTGACCGAGGAGCAGTGGGTGGACCGATTGGTCGAGGACAATCCTGTTTATGTGTTGAAAATGTTTTTGGGTATTTTGGTGGCCTCTATAATCGCCGGTTTTATCAGGGTTTATTTGGAATTGGTGAATTATCGTGTGCTTATGAGTGCCATTGAGACTGATAATGTTGATTTGACGGCTGCTTTAAAGGGTGGTTTCAAGGGCTATTGGTTCTTTTGGATTGTATTGCTGGTTCAGGGGATTCTTATAACAATGGGATTGCTGTTCTGTCTGCTTCCGGGTATTTTCTTGTCGATACGCCTTCTTTTTGTTCCCATATTGGCTGCGCATAAGCCCGAGTTGACTTTTAGTGAGGTTTACTCGCGTTCTTGGAGTATGACTGAGGGGCATTTTTTTGAGCTTTTGCTGCTGGGCGTTGTTGTGCTTCTGTTAAATTTCTTTGGCTTTTGTTTGTGTTGTGTGGGTGTTATTCCCACAATGATAATAACATATTTTATGTTTGCCGAGACTTATCGTCGTTTGCTTGGTGAGGGTGGCTGTGAAGCGCCCGCCGGCGGGGCTGAGAAGAATGCGGAGGAGCAACAACAGGCTTATGTAAAGGAGTATTGATGGAACGGGCAATGAATAATTGCTTTTTATGATGTATAATAAGAAATGCGCCTTTGAAAGGCGCATTTCTTTATTTATTGAACAGGGCTATCGAGTAGCCTAATCTTGCTGATATTGTGTTGTTGGCCGAGCGGCCAAAATCGTCGGTCTTGGAGTTGTGGAATATGTCGCTCAGGCCATAGTAGTAGCGCCCTTCGATGAAGAAATTGCCTATCTTGGTCTTTAGCTCAAGGCCGAGGCCGCCTGCAATGCCATACTCGAATTTGTTGTCGATGCTTTTGCCATAGACGGGTTGTGTGGCTACGGGGCGGCTGTCGGTGCTCCAACGGCCTATGTACTCTTCGCTGTCGTCGATGAGAAAGCCTATTTGCGGGCCTAAATTTATGAAGAATTGGAGACCGCGGGGCTCGCTTCCGAATGCTAAATGAGCAAGGAACGGTATTTCGAGGTAGTTGAGGGTGCGCTTGTAGCTGTTGCCTGTGTTGTCGTCGAAGTCCTCTTCCCAGCCGCGCTGTGCAAAATTGGCTTCTATCTGTGCGGCGCATATCATTTTAAAGTATTTCTCGCTTGTGTAGCGCAGGCTGATGCCGCCGTTGAGGCCGTTTATGTATTTTTGTCCTATCTTGGGCTGCATATCCATTTGGCTCATATTAAGGCCGCCGGCAACGCCCACTTCGAGGATGTTGCGTGGTTGCTCTATCTGTGCAGCGGCTGTGGCTGCAAAAAAGATTAGGGCTATTATGGGGAGTATTCTCTTTGTCATCGTTTGTCAAAGTCTATTTTTTTGATGGAGTATTCGGGGGTGTAGTGTATAAAGTATATCTTTTTGTTGACCATTCCTCCCCAATTGTTTACGCGCTCGAATTTGAAGCCTGTCTGTACGGGGGTAAAGGATACTTTGTTTATGTTGTCGGGCATATTGTTGCCGAATTTGCTTATGGCAAGCAGAAAGACGTAGCCTGTGTCGTAGCCCAGCATTCCGTAACGCGGGTAGATGTTTTGCGGGGCGCGATTGTACCAGCGGATATACTCATTTTGGAATGCGTTGGCCTCGGGCAGGGTGTAGTGGCTGAAGAATGAGGCGTAGAAGTATGTGTCAACCTCGTATATCTCGTTGCGCATATTGCCGGCGTATATCTGCCACTCGGGGTAGCCGAATAGTTTAAAGTCGGGGAGGTCTATTGTGTCGTTGTTCAATAGTATGAGCGAGGGGATGAGGGTGCTGAGTGTTACCTCGTTCGAGGAGGTGGGGATGAATATGTTCTGTCGCTCGTCGCTCATAACTTTTTTTAATATGGTGTCGTTGACCTCCATATTGGTGATTGTCGATAGGGGGATTGTCGAGTAGGGGGTGCCGCGCTGTTTGAAGCTCTCGGTGAGTGCCGACACAAACTCTTTTTTGTTGTTGATGCTGTCGCTTATGAATATTACGTTGGCGTTGGGAAATTCTACGTCGAAATGGTCTATTACTTCGGAGTAGAAGTAGGATTGTATTGTGTTTACTACATATACCATCGGGTTGCGGAATATTTCGTCCTCTTTTGATGTGAAGGGTATCACAAGGGGTATCTCTTTCTCGCGTGCAAATTCGGCCAGCTGTTTGTTGTGCTTGGGGTAGAGGGCGCCGAAGATTATGTCCATATTGTCGAGCTCGCCACCGGCAATGAGTGGTTCAAGGCTGTTGCTCTCTTTGCCCGAGTCGAATGTGTGTATCTCGAATGAGTAGCCGAAGCGCTTGAGCTTCTCGACGGCCATTAGGAAGCCTTCGTAGTACTCGACCATACGCGATTGCTCGTTGGGCGAGTAGCTGTCGAGTACAAAGGGGAGGATGATGGCGACGCGTATGCCCTCGAATGTACTTTGTGAGGCCATTGAGTCTTTGAGCTGTTCGAGACGTCTGAAGACTTCGGCGTTGGTCTCTTCTTTTTGCTTTTCTTCGAGCTCTTTGAAGCGCATTAGGGCAAGCTCGCGGCTGGAATAGGGGATGTTTACTATTGTGTTTTTCTTGAGTTTGTTCTTTTTTATGCCGGGGTTTGCGGCACGAAACTCGTCTTCGGTTATGTTGTAGAGTTTTGTGATTTTATACACTGTCTCGCCGCGCTCGACTTTGTGGGTGGTGCGTATGAGGATTGTGTCGGGCTTGGTGGGGGCGGCCGGCACTGCTTGGGGTTGCTCGACTGTGGGGGCGGGTGCCTGCTCTTTGGCCGAGGGGATTAGTATCACCTCGCCGCTGCGGAAATTGGAGATGCTGAGGCCGGGGTTGGCTTCGCAGATTTCTTGCGGGGTTATGCCGTATTTCTGTCCTAAGCGGTAGAGTGTCTCGCCGGGTTGTATTGTGTGGTAGCGCTCGCCGCTTGTTGTACTGTCTGATTGCTGTGTCTGCCGTTGGTTTTGGCGGATTTTTATTTTCTGTCCTATTGAGAGTTTGTTGACACACTCGGGGTTGAGGTCGATAATCTCTTTTACCGTTGTCTGGTACATACGGGAGATGGAGTAGAGGGTCTGTCCTTTGCTTACGGTGTGTATGAAATAGTCGCTGCTTTGGGCGCTTACTGTTATTGTGAACAGGAGTAGAAGTAGGGTTAAATATGTGATTTTTTTCATATTCTTAAATATCGGGTTTGTTGGGTTATCTTGCTTGTGTATGTTATTTATTTTATTTTGCAAATATACGAAAAGGCGAGAGAAGTAAAAAACAAGTTTACTTAGTTTTTTTATTCCGAGCCGCATCTATATTCGCGGCTTGCCGCAAATATAGTTACAAGCGGGTGAAAAAAACAAAGTTTACTTTAGATTTTACAGTGTATATTCGCCGTTAGGCAAATATTTGGGAATAAATAGGCGGAAAATATCGAGCTTGCTTGGTTTTTTTGGCGAGCGTAGGGTGTATTCGATATTTATGTTAAAAGTAATTAAAAACAGTGAAACAGATGTTTGAATAATATTTTTTATGGCTGTATGGGGCTTAAATGCTATTTTTTTTGCTTATTTTTAAAATAAATGTGCTTGTTAGCTCGTTTGTTTGTATATTTGCGCTAAAGCGCGAACATATTGCCTCGGCGTTGGGGTGTGAGGGCTTTTGCACCCTTTGTCGCTTTTGTTGGAATAGACTTTTAAATTTAAAATAGAATAGTTTGTTATGATAAAAAAAATAAAACAGATATTTATATTGGCCCTGCTTTTGCTCCCTGTCTCTATGGTGGCGCAAGAGAGCATCGAGGCGCCTGTCCCAACGGCTGTCGTAACCGACCGCGAGGGTAACGAAGAGCAGCTCGACGAGGGGGGTACGTACGAGGGCGAGGCGCCTCTTGGAGTGTCGTTCCGTTCTAATGCTCCCGAGTATGAGGGTTATTCGCGCGTCTGTACGTGGACGTTTACGCACGACGACGAGCCCGAGCCTTTCCTTACCCGCTACGACGCAGAGGTCGATTATGAGTTTCGCGAGGCGGGCCTCTTCAGCGTGAAACTGCTTGTCTCTTATACGCACCGCACTAACGAGAATCTTGTGCTCGAATATGAGTATGAGCCGTTTATGATAAGCATAAGCGAGTCGTCGCTGAAGGTGCCTAATGCTTTCTCGCCCAACGGCGACGGCATAAACGACTATTTTAATGTGTATGACGTAAAATCAATTGTATCGTTCAGCGGCGCAATATACAATCGCTGGGGGCAGCAATTGTTTACGTGGGGCATCGACGAGATGGAGTGCGAGGAGTGTGGCTGGGACGGTACTTACAAGGGTACGCCCGTGAAAGACGGTGTCTATTTTGTGGTAATAAGCGCCCGCGGAGCCGATGGTATAAACTACGATATTAAGGGCGACGTTAATGTGCTGCGCGGATACATTGAGGAGGCTGGACAATGACAGAAAAAATTGAGGTTTTTGGTGCCAAAGTGCACAATCTGAAAAATATAGACGTTGAGATTCCGCATAATTCGTTGACGGTGATAACAGGCCTTAGCGGCAGCGGAAAATCGTCGTTGGCTTTTGATACTGTTTTTGCCGAGGGGCAGCGGCGCTATCTTGAGACTTTCTCGACCTACGCGCGTAATTTCCTCGGTGGGATGGAGCGTCCCGACGTTGATAAAATAACGGGTCTCGGCCCGGTAATATCTATCGAACAAAAGACTACGAATAAAAATCCGCGCTCGACGGTGGGCACAACAACCGAGATTTACGATTATATGCGTCTGCTCTTTTCGCGTGTGGCCGACGCTTACTCGTACCTCTCGGGCCGCAAGATGGTGAAATATACCGAGGAGCAGATTCTTGAGCTTATCCTCGGGGAGTACGCGGGCAAGCGTATCTATCTGCTGGCCCCCCTTGTGCGAGGGCGTAAGGGACACTATAAAGAGCTGTTCGAGCAGATGATGCGCAAGGGTTATCTGAATGTGCGCATCGACGGCGAGCTGTGCGAAATGTCGCACGGGATGAAGCTCGAACGCTATAAAAATCACGACATTGAGGTGGTAATTGACAAAATGGTTGTCGAGCCCGATGATGCCGCGCGACTGAAAAAGAGCCTCGCAACGGCAATGGGGCAGGGCGACGGGCTTATTATGATAATGGAAATGCCCTCGGCGAGGGTGCGCTATTATAGCAAGCATCTGATGTGTCCCGAGACGGGCCTCTCGTACAAAGAACCCGACCCGCATAATTTCTCGTTTAACTCGCCGCAGGGTGCTTGCCCAAAATGTAAGGGCCTCGGGGTGGTGAGTATGGTGGACGTCGATAAGGTTATCCCCGACCGCACGCTCTCGGTGTATGAAGGGGCCCTCGCGCCGCTTGGAAAGTATCGCCGCTCGTCAATTTTTCAGCAGATTGAGGCTGTGCTCGGGCGTTACGAGGCCGACCTTAAGACACCCGTCGAGGAGCTCCCGGACGAGGCTATTGACGAGATTCTCTATGGCTCGCCGATGCCGCTGCGTCTGCCGGGGGGCTCGGAGATGTTTTTCGACAGCATTGCAACGTACGACGGCCTTGTGAAATATATTCAATTGCAGAAGGATGCCGGCGTCTCGGCCAAAGAGCTTCGCTGGGCCGAGCAATTTTCGGTGATGCAGGTTTGCCCCGAGTGTGGGGGCGCGCGTCTGAACCGCGAGGCGCTGCATTATCGCATAAACGGAAAGAATATTCACGAGCTATCGTCGATGGATATTTCGCTTCTGTATCAATGGTTTACTGAGCTTGGCGAGCATCTTACCGAGAAGCAGCGCGCAATTGCCGATGAGATTGTAAAGGAGATTCTCTCGCGTCTGCGCTTTTTGCTGGACGTGGGGCTGGGCTATCTGTCGCCGGGACGCTCGTCGGTGTCGCTCTCGGGCGGCGAGGGGCAGCGCATACGCCTTGCTACGCAGGTGGGCTCGCAGTTGGTAAATGTGTTTTACATTCTCGATGAGCCGAGCATTGGCCTGCACTCGCGCGATAATGACCGTCTGATAAATTCCCTTAAGGCTCTGCGCGATGGTGGAAATACGGTGATTGTGGTGGAGCACGACCGCGATATTATGCTTGCTGCCGACTATGTGATTGACCTCGGCCCAAAGGCGGGTCGCAAGGGCGGTAATGTGGTGTTTGCCGGGACACCCGAGCAGATGCTAAAGAGTAATACTCTAACGGCCAACTATTTAAAGAATATCGAGATGGTTACCGTGCCTAAAGAACGCCGACAGGGCAACGGGAAATTCATAAGGCTCTTTGGGGCGAGGGGAAATAACCTCAAAGGGGTTGACGTCGAGTTTCCGCTTGGGAAACTTATCTGTGTAACGGGTGTCTCGGGTGGCGGAAAATCGTCGCTCATAAACGATACTCTGCAACCGATTCTTGCCAAGCATTTTTATCGGGCACTGCGCGAGCCGCTTGCATACGACCGCATAGAGGGAGTGGAAAATATTGACAAAATTGTGGATGTTGACCAATCGCCGCTGGGACGTACTCCGCGCTCGAATCCGGCTACATACACGGGTGTTTTTTCCGATATTCGCAACCTTTTTGTGGATGTTCCCGAGGCTAAAATTCGCGGTTATAAGGCGGGACGTTTCTCGTTCAATGTGTCGGGAGGGCGTTGCGATACTTGTAGCGGTAACGGCTATAAGACTTTGGAAATGAATTTCTTGCCCGATGTGATGGTACCTTGTGAGGTGTGCCACGGCAAACGCTATAATCGCGAGACGCTTGAGGTGCGCTATAAGGGAAAATCCATTGCCGACGTCCTTGATATGACAATAAATATGGCAGTGGAGTTTTTCGAGAATGTGCCCACGATATTGAACAAAATTAAGGTGTTGCAGGAGGTGGGATTGGGTTACATTAAGTTGGGACAGCCCTCGACTACACTCTCGGGTGGCGAGAGTCAGCGTGTGAAATTGGCAACCGAGCTCTCGAAGCGCGATACGGGAAAGACGCTCTATCTGCTTGACGAGCCGACAACGGGACTGCATTTTGACGATATTCGAGTGCTTATGAATGTTATTAACCGATTGGTTGACAAGGGTAACACGGTGATTATTATTGAGCATAATTTGGACGTTATAAAAATGGCCGATTATATAATTGATATGGGCCCCGAGGGTGGTCGCGACGGCGGTGTGGTGGTTGCAAAGGGTACGCCCGAGGAGGTTGCTGCCGCGGGCGTAGGCTACACGGCGCCTTATCTTGCAAGGGAGCTCGAAAGATAGTTTTTTCTTAAGTTAAACATTGTAACGAACGCAATAATTTTTATTCGGATTTTAAAAAAGTGTGAAAAAAGTTGACAGATATTAACACTGTTTGGCTTTTTAGCTGTATATTTGCGCCACTTTTTAAAAGTTTTTAAAATATTTAATCTGTTTAACTTAAAAAGAATAATTTATGAAATCTATGGGTTTTGTTGATGCTCTCAAGAGTGTCCTTATTGAGAATTATGCTAATTTCAAGGGTCGTGCACGCCGCTCGGAGTTTTGGTATTTCGCACTGGCTGAATTTTTATTGGGTTTGGTGTATTCTTTACTTTTAGTTATTTTTGCTGCGGATGCATTTGCTGTAATAGCAAATGGTGGTGTACCCAGTCCTGATAGCTTTGGTGCATTGGGTATTTTGGGTGGTTTGTTTAGTTTGATTCAGTTGGCTCTGATTGTTCCCTGGTTGGCGGTTAGCGTTCGTCGTCTCCACGATATGGGTAAGAGTGGAAAGATGTTGCTGCTGTTTCTTTTGTATTTTGTGCCTTTTGTTGGTTTTTTGGCGGCTCTTGTTCTTCCTATCTTGTTTATTGTTTGGTATTGTCAAGATAGTCAGCCCGGTGAGAATCAGTGGGGTGCCAATCCTAAAGAATAACTATCGTTTAAAGGTTGCTTAATTATCAAAAAAGTTTTTTGCTAATTAAGTAACTTCTTTAATTACCCTGTCTTTATATACAGGGTTTTTGTATGTTCACGCTAATGCGCGAATATTTTATGCACTCGCTTGGAAAAATATTCAAGCAAGCTTGATATTTCTCGCTCGCCTGTTTGTGTATTTGTTGCTTCGCAACGAATATTTTATGCACTCGCTTGGAAAAATATTCAAGCAAGCTTGATATTTCTCGCTCGTCTGTTTGTGTATTTGTTGCTTCGCAACGAATATTTTATGCATTCGCTTGGAAAAATATTCAAGTAAGCTTGATATTTCTCGCTCGTTTGTTTGTGTATTTGTTGCTTCGCAACGAATATTTTATGCACTCGCTTGGAAAAATATTCAAGCAAGCTTGATATTTCTCGCTCGTTTTTTGTATATTTGCACGTTTGCTGTCTATTGAGCAGTAAACGTGCATTTTTTGTGGCAAAGAGGGCTGTTTATAAAATGTTATGGTGCTATGAATTTCAAGGATTAGTACTGTGGGTTTTTATTTAACAACCGATGCTTGACGAGGATGCAATTTTTATGCAGGAGAATAATTAAAAGTAATAATATTAACAATTTAATCTATTTAATTTATGTTTGAAGGACAACCAAAAGGATTGTTTGCTCTTGCACTTGCCAATACAGGTGAGCGTTTCGGCTACTATACAATGTTGGCTGTATTTGTGCTTTTTATGCAGGAGAATTTCGGTATGAATGCCGAAGAGGCCGGTAGTTACTATGGCAATTTCTTGATGCTGGTTTATGGAATGCCGCTTGTCGGTGGTATTCTTGCCGATAAATTCGGCTATGGTAAGATGGTTACAATTGGCGTTGTAATTATGTTCTTGGGTTATGTGCTGCTTGCAGTGCCTCTTGGAGCCGACTCGGTTGCTAAATGGGCTGTTATTGGTGCATTGGGACTTATCTCTGTGGGTACAGGACTTTTTAAAGGTAATTTGCAGGTAATGGTGGGTAATCTTTATGACGACCCTAAATATGCAAATAAGCGCGATTCTGCTTTCTCGCTTTTCTATATGGCTATAAATATCGGTGCTCTGTTTGCTCCTACTGCCGCTGTTAAGATTATGGAATATGCTCAGGGTACTCTTGGCTATACTGCTGCCGATTCATATCACTTTGCGTTTGCCGTAGCTTGTGCATCGCTGATTCTTTCAATCGCAATTTACTTTGTTTTCCGTCCTACATTTAAACACGTCGAGGGTGGTAAGAAGAAAGCTGATGCAACAGCTGCTCCTGTAGAGGAGCTTACTCCCGCCGAGACTAATGCACGTATTGTTGCTCTGTGCCTTGTATTTGCTGTGGTGATTTTCTTCTGGATGGCTTTCCATCAGAATGGTCTGACACTTACACTGTTTGCCAATGAGTTTACAGCAAAGAGTGCTACAGGTGTACAGGGTATGATGTTCGATGTGCTTAATTTGGTTGCTATTATCGTGATTGTTTATGCGGCGTTCTCTATTTTCCAGAGTAAAACTTCTAAGGCGAAGGCAATTTCGGGTGTTGTAGTGCTTGCTGCATTGGCTTTCTTGGGTTATCAGTATGTAAGTACAAGCTCGGAGGTTGTATCGGTGAGCGCACCTATCTTCCAGCAGTTTAATCCTTTCTACGTGGTTGCTCTTACTCCTGTAAGTATGGCTATCTTTGGCTGGTTGGCTGCTAAGGGTAAAGAGCCTTCGGCTCCCCGTAAGATTGCGTACGGTATGTTGGTTGCTGCTGTCGGATTTGTTGTAATGGCTGTTGGCTCTATGGGATTGCTTACTCCCGATGAGCAGGCTGCTGCCGGCGATGCTGCTACTTTTGTATCGCCCTATTGGCTTATTAGTACTTATCTTGTACTGACTTTTGCCGAGTTGCTCCTCTCGCCTATGGGTATCTCGTTTGTAAGTAAGGTGGCTCCTCCCAAGCTCAAGGGCTTGATGATGGGTGGTTGGTTTGTTGCTACTGCTCTTGGTAATAAACTCACTGAGGTTGGTTCGGCTTTCTGGGGTGAGTTGCCGCTGGTAACTGTGTGGAGTATTTTTATTGTGCTCTGTATCGTTTCGGCAATCTTTATGTTTGTAATGATGAAACGCCTTGAGAAGGTTGCATAATTATAAAGTAAGATTTTTTTCTCTATTGGAGCCCCACCATACAAGGCGGGGCTCCTTTTTTTATTTTGTGGTTCTATTTTGTTTGAGTGTGCATAAAATATAATACTAAAAATTTGCTATAATTTTTATTTTGTTTAAATTTGTATGTTTTAATATGCAGAGTAGGCCACGCGGGCTGCGAGGATATTGCTCGTTTGTGCTGCTTTAAGGCCTGATATTCTGTATATTGTCCCGTAAAAAGAGACCGATGGTTTACGTATCATTGCCCGATGAGAGACAACGCAGGCTTCCATTCTATCTTGCAATGGAGGAATATATCGCACGCACTCTGCCTGCGAACGACTATTTCTTTATGTGGCAGGTGAGGCCGACGGTGATTTTCGGGCGCAATCAGTTGGTCGAGGCTGAGGTCGATACGGCTTATTGTCGCGCAAATGGTATTGAGATGTATCGCCGCAAGAGTGGTGGAGGCTGTGTGTATGCCGATTTTAGCAATATAATGTTCTCTTACGTAACGCCCGAGGCGAATGTGAATTTCACGTTTAACAGGTATATGCTGATGGTGGAGCACGTGCTTCGGAAATTGGGGCTCGACGCGCGGACAACGGGACGCAACGATATTCTCATCGACGGGAAAAAGGTCTCGGGCAATGCTTTCTATCATCTTCCTGCTCGCAGTATAGTGCACGGGACAATGCTCTACGATACCGACCTTGAGAGGATGGCGCGCTCGACAACGCCATCAAACGAGAAGCTCAAGAGTAAGGGGGTGCAGTCGGTCAGACAGCACGTTACAACGCTTAATCAATATCTTTCAATCTCAATCGACGAGTTTAAGGCCTTTGTGAGGGAGAACCTGTGTAGCACAGAGATAATGCTCGACGAGGCTGCCGTAAGACTAATTGAGGACATCGAGAGTGAATATCTTACCGAGGAGTTTATCTTTGGACGCAATCCCGCATATACACTTGTGCGCCGTGCGCGCATCGAGGGGGTGGGCGAGTTTGAGATGCGTCTTGAGGTGAAGAACGCCGTGGTGCGCAAGGCCAATATGTTGGGCGACTTTTTTCTTGTTGGCGACCTTGACGCGGGGTTGTTGGCGCGTCTCAAAGGGGTTCCTTTCGAGCGCGAGGCCATCGAGGCGGCACTTCGGGACGTCGAGCCATCGACCATAATAATGAATATGACAAAAGAACAATTAAATGAACTAATAATAAAACTTTTCTGAACTATGGAGAATAAAAGAACCTGTCTTTACGACAAACACGTGGCGCTTGGTGCGCTCATCAGCCCCTTTGGCGGCTTTGATATGCCCATTCAGTATAGTAATATTGTCGAGGAGCATAATGCCGTGCGCGAGGCGTGTGGTATTTTCGACGTTTCGCATATGGGCGAGGTGCTTGTTACAGGCCCCGAGAGCGAGAATTTTGTAAATTATATTTTTACAAATGATATTGCCGGTGCTCCCGACGGTAAGATTTTCTATGGAATGATGCTGCACCCCACAGGCGGCGTTGTTGACGACCTTCTTGTCTATAAGATGGCCGATAAGAAATTCTTCCTTGTGATAAATGCAGGTAATATCGACAAGGATGTTGCGTGGATTATGGAGCAGGCGCAGAATTTTGACGTTACCGTCGAGCATCAGAGTGCTTATTATGGCGAGGTGGCCGTGCAGGGCCCTAACACCGAGGCCATCGTCGAGAGAGTGCTTGGAATACCCTGCGCCGAGATGGTATTCTATACCTGCAAAGAGGTTGAGTACAACGGCGAGACGATAATAATAAGCCGCACGGGCTACACGGGCGAGGATGGATTCGAACTTTACGGTTCGCACGCCTTTACAAACGAGGTGTGGGACAAGCTCCTTGCAAGCGGCGAGGTTACTCCCTGCGGCCTCGGCTGTCGCGATACACTACGCTTCGAGGTGGGATTGCCCCTCTACGGCGACGAGCTTACTGATGAGATTACTCCTTTGGAGGCAGGCTTGGGAATGTTCGTCAAGCTGGATAAGGGCGACTTTATCGGTCGCGAGGCAATTGCCGCACAGAAAGCCGAGGGCCTGAAGCGTAAGATTGTCGGCATCGAGCTTAAGGACAAGGCAATTCCCCGCCACGGCTACGACGTTGAGGTCGATGGCAAGGTTATTGGTCAGGTAACAACAGGCTACAACTCAATATCGACGGGAAAGAGCGTTTGTATGGCACTCATCGACGCCGAGTATGGCAAGCTGGGCACCGAGGTGGCGGTGCGCATACGCAAGCGTGTCTTCCCCGGCGTTGTAACAAAAAAACGTTTCTACGAGAAAAACTATAAGAAATAAAAAACCAATACTAATAATTTTAAAAGTAAAAAACTATGAGCAAGATTGTTGAAGGTCTCTATTATGCAGAGTCGCACGAGTATGTAAAAATTGAGGGTGAGTATGGTTACGTAGGTATCACCGATTATGCACAGCACGAGCTTGGCAACGTGGTATATGTTGATATGCCCGACGTTGACGACGAGGTTGAGGCCGGTGCCGACTTTGGCGCTGTTGAGAGCGTTAAGGCAGCCAGCGACCTTATTTCGCCCGTGAGCGGTACAGTGGTCGAGATTAACGAGGCGCTGAATGACCAGCCCGAGCTTGTTAACGCCGACCCATACGCCAATTGGATTATCAAGGTGCAGCTCTCTGACGCCTCTGAGGTAGAGAAACTTATGGATGCTGCTGCTTACAAAGCAGCCATCGGCGAGTAAAAAACAGGTAAACTAAAGGCGATATTTCCGAAAAGGCCCGATAATGCCGCTTCGGAGTATCGCCCTTTTGTAAATAACAATTAAAGAACAACAGAATGAAATATTTCCCCCATACGCAGGAAGATATTGAGCAGATGTTGCAGGTAGCCGGACTAAAGTCGATGGACGACCTTTACGGCGAAATTCCCGCGCAACTGCTGTTCAATCGCGAATTCGACCTACCCGAGGCAATGTCCGAGGTCGAGATACGCAAATTCATCGAGGCGCTTGGTAAAAAGAACTCACGGCTTGCCTGTTTCGCGGGTGCCGGCGTCGAGGACCACTACAGCCCCTCGATAATCAATCCGATTATTTCGCGAGGCGAGTTTCTGACAGCCTACACTCCCTATCAGCCCGAAATTTCGCAGGGTACTTTGCAGTATATATTCGAGTATCAGTCAATGATTTGCGAGTTGACAGGAATGGACGTTACAAACGCTTCGATGTACGATGGTTGCACCGCAACGGCCGAGGCTATGATGATGGCCGTTGCTGCCGCAAAGAAACGCAATAAGGTGCTTATGTCGGCCACCGTTAATCCCAAAGTGAAGAAGGTTGTCGAGACATACGCGCAGTACAACGGCGCCGTAATTGAGATTATTGCCGAGAAGGATGGCGTTACCGACCTTGCCGACCTTGAGGCTAAGCTTGCAGGCGACGACGTTGCGGGAGTAATTCTTGCTCAGCCCAATTTCTACGGAATAATTGAGGACTATGCGGGCGTTGCCGAAATGTGCCACGCTAAAAAGGCACTTATGATAATGAACGCCAACCCATCGGCACTTGCGGTGCTTAAGACACCTGCCGAGTGGGGTGCCGACATTGCTTGCGGCGATGGTCAGACGCTGGGTATTCCTATGAATTACGGCGGGCCTTACGTGGGCTATCTTGCTTGTACAAACGCACTTGTGCGCAAGCTCCCCGGACGCATCGTTGGCGCAACAACCGACGTTGACGGCAAGCGCGCCTTTGTACTGACGCTTCAGGCACGCGAGCAGCACATACGCCGCGAGAAGGCCAACAGCAACATCTGCTCGAACCAATCGCTTATGGCTCTTTACGTTACCATATATATGTCGCTTATGGGCTACAAGGGGCTGAAAGAGGTTAACAAACTCTCGTACGCCGGCGCGCACTATCTGGCCGAGCAGTTGGTGGCAACAGGAAAATGCTCGATGGCATTCGATAAACCCTTCCTCAACGAGTTTGCGCTGAAGACAACCGTTTGCCCCAAGACAATTCAGGCTGCACTGCTCGACAATGGTATTTTGGGCGGCGTGCGCATAGCCGATGACACACTGCTCATCTGCGTAACCGAGCAACGCACAAAAGAGGAGATGGATTTATTTATCGAAACAGTAAAAAATCTTTAAAATAGGGAGGATATTCTATGATACGCAATTATGATAAATTGATTTTTGAGCTCTCTAAGGAGGGTCGTGTGGGATATTCCCTTCCCAAAAAACAGGTCGAGGGCGGATGTATGTGCTGCGGTATTCCCGAGAATCTGCGCCGCGAGAGTGCCCCTCTGCTTCCCGAGGTTACCGAGTTTGACGTTGTGCGCCACTACACTAACCTCTCGAACAAGAATTTTGGTGTCGATACGGGATTTTATCCTCTTGGCAGCTGTACAATGAAATATAATCCCCGCATAAACGAGGAGATGGCAGCGCATCCCGCATTTACACAGCTGCACCCCTCGATGCCCACAGAGTGCGCTCAGGGCGCTCTTGAGGTATATTATAACCTTGCTGCCTCGCTTGCCGAGGTAAGCGGCCTTGCCGAGTTTACTCTGAATCCCTATGCGGGAGCGCACGGCGAGCTTACGGGACTTATGATTATGCGTCAGTATCACATACAGCGCGGCGACCTTAAGCGTACAAAGGTTATTGTCCCCGACAGCGCTCACGGAACAAACCCCGCCAGCGCCGCTGTTTGTGGCTTGCAGATTGTCGAGGTAAAATCAACCGCCAACGGCACCGTTGACGTCGAGGATTTAAAGCCTCTGCTCGACGATACAATTGCAGGAATTATGATGACCAACCCCAACACTCTTGGTATTTTCGAGACCGAGATTCCCGAAATTTCGCGCCTCGTGCACGAGTGCGGCGGATTGCTCTACTACGATGGAGCCAATCTGAATGCTGTGCTCGGAAAATGCCGTCCCGGAGATATGGGATTCGACATTATGCACATCAATCTGCATAAGACATTCTCTACTCCTCACGGTGGCGGAGGCCCCGGCGACGGCCCTGTGGGCGTGCGCGCAGGCCTTGAGCATCTGCTGCCCAATCCTCAGGTGAAGAAGGACGAGAATGGTCGATTCTATTTGCAGTGCGACGAAAAATCGGCCGGATACGTGTCGAATTTCCTCGGTAACTTTGGCATTATTATGCGTGCTTATACATATATCCTCACACTCGGACGCGAGAATGTGAAGATGGTGGGGCCGCTCGCAGTGCTTAATGCCAACTACGTCAAGGAGTCGCTCAAGGGTGAGTATTACCTGCCCATTGAGGGTGTGTGCAAGCACGAATTTGTGTTTGACGGCCTTGCCGATAAATCGACAGGCGTTACCACACTCGATATTGCAAAGCGTCTGCTCGACTATGGTTACCACGCTCCCACAATCTATTTCCCTCTGCTGTTCCATCAGAGTATTATGATTGAGCCCACAGAGACCGAGAGCAAGGAGACACTCGACGAGTTTATTGCGGTGATGAAAAAGGTTGCTCAAGAGGCCATCGAGAATCCCGAGATTGTGAAGAGTGCGCCTCACTCGACACCCGTGCGTCGCTTGGACGAGACAACGGCGGCACGCTTCCCCAAGACTACTTATAAGCAGTTGAAGGGATAAACAAATAACGCGGCGAGGCGTCCTTAATGATTGCTTGCAGGACGTCGAAGCTGACACAAAATATCCCCCGAGGTTCAAGTAACTTTGGGGGATTTTTTTTGTAGCACGATATTGAATCTGTTGTTAATTAGTGTTAATTATGATAGTTTGACAACCTTATCGGTTAATTGTGATATTAGTTTTGCCCAAAATCAATAAAACTAACAATTATGAAAGACTATTGAGTTTGTTTCCAATAATTTAGAAGCTGTTTAAATTTATATCGTTAAGTTTTTTATAGGTCAAAAATAGGATGTTTTATTATTTTTTGTAGGGCGCGTAGCGGGCTACGTAACCGAGAAAAAGAAGAAAACAGTCATTTTTGAACATAAAAAACCACGAAA
>JAFQVS010000067.1 GCA_017407905.1 Bacteroidaceae bacterium
TTAATTTATTGCACAATAAAAAAGAAATTCAATGTAGGTTCGATTGTTTTAAGGAAAAAGTGCGAGGTATGTTTAACCTCTACTTAGACGCTTGTTTACAAGCGACTAAGTGAGGGCGGTCCGCAGCACCCTTAAAACAATCGTAAACCGAAATGACAAGCGAGCCTCCGACCGAGTGAGCGCATTCTTGCCTCACGAGCAAAGGAGGCCTCGCGACAATTTCTTTAGGTGCAGTTTTTTTGCTTACTTTTTTTTCAAAAAAAAGTAAGTCCTAAAGTATAAAGTGAAAGAGAGAATAGCCGCAGAAATATTCCGAGAGGGTGATAAATAGAATTATCTCGACCACACCTTTTTGCTACTGAGTCATAAATTTATGCTGTTTCTAAAAAACAGAGCAAACCCCAAAGTTTGAAAAAAAAAACTTTGGGGTTTATTTTACGGACAAGAAACAGCCTAAATTTTACATACTCCTAAGATACTCGGCCGCCGAGAGTGCACACCGCTCGCCATCGACCGCGGCCGAGACAATGCCTCCCGCGTAGCCCGCCCCCTCGCCACAGGGAAAAAGCCCCTTAATCTGACGATGCTGAAGCGTCGCAGCGTCGCGCACTATGCGCACGGGCGACGACGTACGCGTCTCCACCCCAATGAGCGTAGCCTCACGAGTGAGGAACCCGCGCGAGGCGCGTCCGAAATTCTCGAATCCGCGTTGCAGACGCCCACTGATGAATTTCGGCAGCCAAAAGTGCATAGGCGAGGAGATTAACCCCGGAGCGTACGAGCTTGGCGAAAGGTCGTAGCTGAGTTTACCGCGCACAAAATCGGTCATACGCTGCGCAGGCGCCGTCTGGCGGCGATTACCCATAAGCCAGCAGAGGCGCTCGAGCCTCTCCTGAAAAGCCAGCACCCTAAGCGGCGATTCGGAGGCGACGGGCTCGAAGCCCTCGACGTCCATCTGCATTGTCGGATGGTCAATATCCTCGCAATTTATCTGCACCACCATTCCCGAATTACTCCAGCGGCCGCCACGATGCGAGGGCGACATTCCATTTACCAAAAGCTCCTCGCTACCCGAGGCCGAGGGCACAACAACGCCTCCGGGGCACATACAGAAGCTATATACTCCGCGCCCTTCGACCTGTGTGGTGAAGCTATACTCGGCGGGCGGCAGATATTTTCCCCTGCCCTCGGGATTGTGATACTGAATTTGGTCGATGAGCTGCGAGGGGTGCTCGAGGCGCACGCCCACGGCAATTCCCTTTGCCTCAAGCTCTATGCCCGAAGCGTGCAGACTGCGATAAACATCCTTTGCCGAGTGTCCCGTTGCAAGAATAACCGCCGAGGCAGTAAACTCGCCCCTGTTGGTGCGCACGCCGCAGATGCGCCCGCCGCTCACAAGCAGCTGCTCCATTCGTGTGCCGAAATGCACCTCGCCTCCGCAGCGTTCTATCGTCCCACGCATATTCTCGATGATGCGCGGCAGTTTGTCGGTGCCCAGATGAGGATGCGCGTCCGAGAGGATTGAGGCGCTTGCCCCGTGCTGACAGAATATGTGCAAAATACCCTCGTTGCTGCCACGTTTTTTGCTGCGCGTGAAGAGCTTGCCATCGGAATAGGCGCCTGCCCCACCCTCGCCGAAGCAGTAGTTCGACTCGGGGTCAACGGTGTGTGTGCGGGCAATGGCCGCAACATCTACCTTACGGCTGCGCACATCCTTTCCGCGCTCCACGACAATGGGGCGCAACCCTTCTTCTATTAGCTTAAGCGCCGCAAAAAGTCCGGCGGGACCCGCGCCCACCACAATGACGGGCGGCTGCCCATCGACACATTTATATTCGCGAGGGATAAACTCGTCGGCCGCGGGCTGCTCGTTCACAAAAAGGCGCACCGTGAGGTTCACATAAATAGTGCGCCGGCGTGCGTCGATGCTGCGTCGCAGCACCCTCACCGCAGTCATACTGCGTGCATTGTGTCCTTTTTCGCGCGCAAGATACTCTTTTATAGCCTGTTCACTTGCTGCCACCTGCGGCAGCACACGTATCTGATAGTCGTAAGTCATTATTAGAAACTATTTAAATTTCTAAAAAATATTTCAACCAAAAATAAGGCGGAAGGCCTCCTCGACTTTTTTCACCGCCTGCACCTCGATGGAGAAGCGCGAAAGGTCGAGACGCTTCGTATTGCTCGCGGGCACAATTATGCGCTTGAAGCCCAGCTTTGCCGCCTCGGCGATGCGCTGCTCTATGCGGTTCACGGGACGAATCTCGCCCGAGAGACCCACCTCGCCCGCCATACAAACGTCGGGCTCAATCTCGACGTCCATATTGCTCGACAGTATGGCGCTTATTACCGAAAGGTCGATGGCCGGGTCGTTCACGCGCAACCCTCCCGCAATGTTCAGATAGACATCTTTCTGTGCCAGCTTAAAGCCCACACGCTTTTCGAGCACGGCAAGTAACATATTCATACGCCGCGTGTCGAATCCCGTTGCCGAGCGCTGCGGCGTTCCATAGACCGCGCTGCTCACAAGCGCCTGAACCTCGATGAGGAAGGGGCTCACCCCCTCGATGGCCGAGGCGATGGCAACGCCGCTCATTCCGCTGTGTCGCTCGCCCAAAAGAAGCTCCGAGGGGTTGCTCACCTGTCGCAGCCCCTCGCGGCGCATCTCATATATTCCAAGCTCGGCAGTGCTTCCGAAGCGGTTCTTTATCGAGCGCAACACACGATACAGATGATGCTGGTCGCCCTCGAATTGTATCACAACATCTACAATGTGCTCCAGAATCTTGGGGCCCGCAATTGTGCCATCCTTTGTAATGTGTCCGATGAGAATAACGGGCACGTTGTGCTCCTTGGCATATTTCAGAAGCATTGCCGCGCACTCGCGCACCTGCGACATACTGCCCGCCGAGGAATCGACCGCCTCGCTGCACATTGTCTGTATGGAGTCGATGACCACAAGCTCGGGGGCCACATTTTTTATGTGCGTGAAGATTGTTTCGAGCAGCGTCTCGCACACAATCATACAGCCCGAGCGCGGATGCTCGATGCGGTCGGCACGCAGTTTAATCTGACGAGCGCTCTCCTCGCCCGAGACGTAGAGCACGCGTCTCTCGGGCATATTAAGCACCGTCTGTAGCACAAGCGTCGATTTTCCGATGCCCGGCTCGCCGCCCAGAAGCACCATTGAACCGGGTACAAGGCCTCCGCCGAGGACACGGTTAAGCTCGGCGTCGTGAAGGTCGATACGCGGCATCTCGTCGGTGGATACCGTGTCGATAAGCACCGGCTGCGCCTGCTGACGAGCATCGCCCGCAAGCCTCGTGCCCGGCTGCGAGGAGCCGCTGCGCACCACCCTCTCGACCAAACTATTCCACGCGCCGCACGAGGGACATTTGCCCGCCCATTTTGGCGACTCGTAGCCACACTCGTTGCACAAGAAAATACTCTTTTCCTTTGCCATAGAATTTGCTTGAAAAAATTTGTGCTAAGATAGCGCAACAGCGCCGCATAGACAAGAGTTATATTTCAAAATTTTAGAAGCCTTTTAAAATTCTTTCAAAAAAAAAAATCGGAGCTACCATTAACGCAGGCAGGCCGCAGAGCCATTTTTTCTCGCCCATTTTCGGGCCCGAGGAGACTTTTTCTCGCCCCCGATGGCAAATTATCGGGGCTACCCTTTACAGTTAGGCGTTTTTTCCTTACTTTCGCACTGATGTAACCAGCAAAAGCAACTATCTATGAGATGTTTTTTCAGAGAATCGGAAATTTATGCAGGCCGCTCAAAAGCCATTTATTATACATCAAGCGGCAACAACACCCTTGCCGATAAATATATCGAGAGCCACTATGACGATTTTAAAAATTATCTCACACAGCACGGTGCAGGAGAATACTCACTGCACACGCTACCCTCGACAATAGGCACTGCAAGCAGCATATTACGACGCAGTAACCCCCTCGCCTCCTCCTCGCAAAAAATATCCACACTGCAAAAGGGCTCTTTTGCGGCAATTGTCGGTGTTGACAACTCGTACGACGATATTCCCGTGGCCGAAATTCTGATTGAAGAGATTCCCGACGGCGAGAGCATAGAGGCGCTGCACACCCGCATCTACGAGACACTCAACGGCATCATCGCCTACGAAAGACAATCTATGCTCCGCAACATCCGCAGCTACGATTATGGCCCGAGCGACAAAGAGCCTTTGGGGAGATTTAAATACCGCACACCGAGCATTGAGGATACCCCCCAAATAAACCACGACGAGGACTGTTACGTTGCCGCCGACCTTATGGCCGAGAGCCTCGACACCCCCGAGGATATTCTCTTGAGCGACATTCGCATAAACGACAACTACGACATTACCCTGCCCCTCTACCCACAGATAAAAATTGAACTCGAACCGCTGCCCAAAGCACTCTATATTTTTCTGCTGTGCCACCCCGACGGAATAATCCTAAAGGATATAAACAATTATAGCGACGAGTTTCAAAGCATCTATCGCCTAATCTCGGGCCGACAAAATTGGAGCGTAATAAAAAGAATGTTCGAGAGAATAACAAACCCCACGCACAACTATCTGCACAAGAACCTCTCAATCATACGCCACGAGTTTCTGAGTAAACTGCGCAGCGACATTGCACAGCGCTATATGCCCACACAAGGACGCTATCAGAAACACCGTATCCCCCTTGAGAGCAGCAAAATAACATTGCCCGCAAATGTCATCTGCTCATAAAAAGCACAATCGCAACTCACATAAAGAAAGCGAACAGATACAAAAGCGCCACTATTTGCAGTAAACGACACACAAAAGAATCATTATCGGTCATTTATTTGCTATTATGTAGTAAATTTGATAAATTTGCACCCGCACGCAGAGAGCATCAAAATTCTGCTACACAATAGAAAAATGAAAGTAATGAAATTCGGCGGAACATCTGTTGGTTCCGTAAACAGCATATTAAATCTAAAGAGCATTGTCGAGGCAGCCGCAAAGCACGAAAATGTGATTGTAGTAGTATCGGCATTGGGTGGAATAACCGACAAACTGATAAAGACATCGCAAATGGCGGCCGAGGCCAATCCGGCCTTCAACGACGAGTTTCAACAGATAGTAACACGCCACCACGAGCTCATCTACAACATAATCCCGTGCGAGGAGACGCGCACAGCCCTGTTGCAAGAGGTCGATAAGCTACTAAACGAGCTCGACAACATCTATCAGGGCCTTGCACTCATAAATAATATAACGGCAAAGACCGAGGCAACCATTCTTAGCTACGGCGAGCGAATATCGAGCCGCATAGTAACCGCCCTCATCGACGGTGCGGTGCGCTACAATGCCCGAGCATTCATAAGAACCGAGGTTAAACACAGTAAAAACTTCCTTGCCGACGAAGAGACCGACCGCCTCATACACCAACATTTCAGCGACAGGGAGGATAGGATAATCATCGTCCCGGGCTTTATCTCGCAGGATAAGACAAGCGGCGACATTACCAATCTGGGACGCGGCGGCTCGGACTACACGGCGGCCATCCTTGCGGCGGCACTAAAGGCACGCATTCTGGAAATTTGGACAGACGTTGACGGCTTTATGACCGCCGACCCAAAAGTGATAAACAACGCCTACACAATTAAGCGTCTGAGCTACGTCGAGGCCACCGAGCTTTGTAATTTCGGCGCAAAGGTTGTCTATCCGCCCACCATCTACCCCGTATTTAAAGCCAACATCCCCATAGCCATAAAAAACACCTTCAACCCCGAGGGCGAGGGCACGATAATAAGCGCCGAGAGCGACTCGGAGGGGCAGTTGATAAAGGGAATATCGAGCATCAACGACACCGACCTTCTGACGGTGCAAGGCCTCGGAATGGTGGGTATTGTGGGTGTCAACCACCGAATTTTCAAGACCCTCGCCGACGCCGACATAAGCGTGTTTCTTGTGGCGCAAGCCTCATCGGAGAACAGCACCTCAATTGGTCTGCGACACGTCGATGCAGCTAAGGCCTGCGAGGTTCTGAACAACGAATTTGCCAAAGAAATATCAATGGGCCTTATGGAGTCGGTTACTGCGGCAAGCAATCTATCGACCGTTGCCATTGTGGGCGAGAATATGCGACACAATTCGGGCATAATAGGCAAATTGTTCCAAACGCTGGGACGCAACGGCATCAACGTAATTGCCTGCGCACAGGGCGGACAAGAGACAAACATCTCATTTGTCATTAAGGACAAGCTGCTGCGCAAGACACTGAACGTGATACACGACTCGTTCTTCTTGTCCGAGTATAAAGTGCTGAACCTCTTCATTTGCGGAGTAGGCACAGTGGGTGGCAGCCTCATTGAGCAGATAGCCTCGCAGCGCAAGAAGCTGATGAACGAGCACAGCCTGCAACTGAACGTCGTGGGAATTGCCAACAGCCGCCACGCGATATTCGACCGCGAGGGGCTCGACCTTTCCAACTATCGACAAGCGCTTGCCGAGAGCCCCGAGAGCAGTATCGAGCGTATGCGCAATGAGATTATCAAAATGAATATTTTTAATTCGGTATTTGTCGATTGCACGGCCAACGGCGAGGTTGCCGCACTCTACGGCGACTTTTTAGAGCATAATATCTCGGTGGTGGCAGCCAACAAAATTGCCGCCTCGTCGGACTATGCCACATACAGCCGCCTGAAGCACATTGCCCGTCAGCGTAACATAAAATTCCTGTTCGAGACGAATGTGGGCGCAGGCTTGCCCATCATAAACACAATAAACGACCTTATAAACAGCGGCGACAAGATTCTAAAAATAGAGGCTGTGCTCAGCGGCACGCTCAATTTTATATTCAATATGCTCAGTAGCGAGGTACCACTGAGCGAGACGGTGCGTCTGGCACAAGAGAAGGGTTACAGCGAGCCCGACCCGCGCATCGACCTCAGCGGAAAGGATGTTATCCGCAAATTGGTCATCCTTGCGCGCGAGGCGGGGTACGCCATCGAGCAAGAGGAGGTCGAGGCCAATCTGTTCATCCCCGACGAGCTTTTCAGCGGCTCGCTCGACAATTTCTGGGAGCGTCTGCCCGAGCTTGACGCCGACTTTGAGAGCGAGCGCCGAAAGATGGAGGCCGAGCAGATGCGCTGGCGCTTCATTGCAAAATATCAGGATGGCAAGGGAAGCGTCTCGCTGTGCAAGGTCAACCGCCACCACCCCTTCTATAATCTCGAAGGCAGCAACAATATTGTGCTGCTGACAACCGAGCGCTACAAGGAGTACCCTATGCTCATAAAGGGCTACGGCGCGGGTGCAAGCGTTACCGCCGCGGGAGTATTTGCCGATATTATGAGAATAGCAAATATTTAGAAGCCTCGATGGCAAAATAAAAAAATGTTGCACTTTTTCTTTGAGGAAAAAGTGCAACATTTTTTTGCTTTGCGGCCGTGCGCTCTTAGAAGCTGTTTAAATTTATAGGCTCAGTAGCAAAAAGGTGTGGTCGAGATAATTCTATTTATCACCTTCTCGGAGTGCTTGTGCGGCTATTCTATCTTTCACTTTATTCTTTAGAATTTACTTTTTTAAAAAAAAGTAAGCAAAAAAAACTGCACCTAAAGAAATTGTCGCGAGGCCTCCTTTGCTCGTGAGGCAACAGTGCGCTCACTCGGTCGGAGGCTCGCTTGTCATTGCGGTTTACGATTGTTTTAAGGGTGCTGCGGACCGCCCTCACTTAGTCGCTTGTAAACAA
>JAFQVS010000068.1 GCA_017407905.1 Bacteroidaceae bacterium
GCATATTTTATTTTTGTTTTTATTGTAAGGAGCGGTAGGAGTTTGCGTGCATTTGTATAAAAATAAATAGAGGCTGAGTGAAAAAAGTCAGCCTTTTATTTATATAAGCGTCTTAATTGAAAAAATTACTTTCCGTAGCGCTCGCGCAGCACCTTAATCATATCAACCGTCATACTGTCGAGGTCGTACGAGGGAGCCCAATCCCACTCCTCGCGTGCGCAGCTGTCGTCCATCTTGTCGGGCCACGACTCGGCAATAGCCTGACGCACGGGGTCGTCAACGTAGTGCATCTTAAAGTCGGGGATATATTTTAGGATGGCATTTTTTATAATCTCGGGGTCGAAACTCATTGAGGCAACGTTGAATGCGTTGCGGTGAACAAGGCGCGAGGGGTCGGCATTCATAATGTCGATGGCCGCCTTGAGCGCATCGGGCATATACATCATATCCATAAATGTACCGGCCTTGATGGGGCAGGCAAAATCCTCGCCCTTTACTGCTGCGTAGTAAATTTCCACTGCATAGTCGGTTGTTCCGCCGCCGGGAAGCGTTACGTTCGAGATGAGGCCGGGGAAGCGTACGGCGCGTGTGTCAACGCCATATTTTGTGTGGTAGTAGTCGCTCAGAAGCTCGGTTGCCACCTTTGTAACGCCGTACATTGTGCGGGGACGCTGTATGGTGTCCTGCGGGGTGTTTACGCGCGGTGTGTTGGGGCCGAACGAGCCTATTGAGCTGGGGGTGAACACTGCGCAATTCTTCTCGCGGGCAATTTCGAGGATGTTGATAAGACCGTTCATCTGAATGTCCCACGCAAGCAGAGGCTTGGCCTCGGCAACGGCCGAGAGAAGCGCTGCAAGGTTATATATTGTGTCAATCTTGTATTTCGACACAACTTCGGCAAGCTGTGCTGCGTCGCATACGTTGGCTACGGCCGATGGGCCACTCTCCAATAATTCGCCTTTTGGCTCGGCTCCGCGAATGTATCCTGCTACTATGTTCCCGTCGGGAATCTGTTTGCGCAATGTCATTGTAAGCTCGGAACCGATTTGTCCGGTTGAACCGATAATAAGAACATTTTTCATTTGTTTATCAGAGTTTTAAATTTGTACGTTAGTTAGAGTATGTAGTTTTTTAAAATTTTTCTTAAAAAACTACTGCGAATATACATCTATTTTTTGTTTATTTTAATCTGCCCGAGACTTTTTTTAATAATATTTAGAGACTGTTTAAATTTCTAAAGAATATTATCTTAATAGAAACTGTATCGAAATTTAAACAACTTCTAAAAAACTTTGTTTTTTTGCATAAAATTATGCTGTTTTTTGTAAAAAAGAGTATCTTCGCACATTGAAACGAGTGTTTTTAACAGAAGTATAAACCCTATTAAATTATAATACAACTATGTACGGAAAATTTCAACAGCATTTGCAGAATGAGCTTGCTGCAATAGACGAGGCGGGCCTCTACAAGAGAGAGCGTAATATTGCTTCGCAGCAGGCTGCCGAGATTACCCTTGAGGATGGCTCAAAAGCTCTTAATTTTTGTGCGAATAACTATCTTGGATTGGCCAACAATCCTCGCTTGATAAAGGCTGCCGAAGAGGCTATGCGCGAGCGTGGCTTCGGAATGTCTTCGGTGCGCTTCATCTGCGGTACGCAGGACAGCCACAAGGTGCTCGAAAAGGCTATTGCCGACTATTTTAAGACCGATGATACAATTCTGTATGCTGCCTGCTTCGATGCTAACGGTGGTGTGTTCGAGCCTCTCTTCACGGCCGAGGATGCCATTATCTCAGACTCTCTGAACCACGCTTCAATCATCGACGGTGTACGTCTGTGCAAGGCTCAGCGCTATCGTTACGCCAACGCTGATATGGCCGACCTTGAGCGTTGCTTGCAGGAGGCTCAGGCGCAGCGCTTCCGCATAATTGTTACCGACGGTGTATTCTCGATGGACGGTAATGTGGCTCCTATGGATAAAATATGCGACCTTGCCGAGAAGTATGATGCTCTTGTGATGGTTGACGAGAGCCACTCGGCCGGTGTTGTGGGCGCTACGGGCCACGGCGTTGCCGAGCAATTCGATTGTTACGGCCGCATTGATATTTTCACCGGTACGCTGGGTAAGGCCTTTGGCGGTGCCGTGGGTGGCTTCACGACAGGCCGTAAGGAGATTATTGATATGCTCCGTCAGCGCTCGCGTCCCTATCTTTTCTCAAACTCGTTGCCTCCCTCGGTGGTTGGGGCATCTATCGAGATGTTTAAGATGTTGGGCGAGAGTGATGCTCTGCACGATAAGCTACAAGCCAACGTTAACTACTTCCGCGATAAGATGATGGCTGCCGGATTCGACATTAAGCCCACTCAGTCGGCTATTTGTGCGGTGATGCTGTACGATGCCAAGCTCTCGCAGATTTTCGCATCAAAGATGGCCGAGGAGGGAATATTTGTTACGGGCTTCTACTATCCTGTTGTTCCCAAAGGTCAGGCGCGCATCCGCGTTCAGCTGTCGGCCGGACACGAGCCCGAGCACCTCGACCGCGCAATTGCAGCCTTTGTCAAGGTGGGTAAGGAGCTTGGTGTGATTAAGTGATTTTAGATTGCTTTTCGATACAAAAATGTAGTGGGGGCCGACGGCCCCCACTACATTTTTTTGTCTATTCATCGTCTCCGGCTAAGATTTTTATCGGTTCGGTCTAAAGGGCAAAATAAATTTCTCTTCTTTTTTTGTCTCTTTGCTCCACGTAGTCTGCTTCTTTTCGCGTCGGAAAGGTTGCTGAAGAGGGTACAGTAGAAATTTACTGTGAACAAGAATAAATAAGCTATTTTTCACTTTACTACTGAGCCTTGAAGAGGACTATAAAAGCATCCGTATTTTTTTAGTGTTATAATATAAAAGATATAAATATAAAAAAGGTAGGCCTAAAAAAGCCTACCTTTTTTATGAATTTCTAAATTAGGAAATTACTTCTTTGCAGCAAGAGCCTTCTTTACAGCCTTTGCAATAGCCTTGTCGGCTGATGCCTTAGCAGCGTCGAGCTTCTTCTGAGCCTTAGCCTCGGCCTTTGCGTCGCCGGCAGCCTTAGCAGCCTGTACTGCGTCGTACAGAGCCCAAAGGTTCTTCTTGGCTGTTACCTCTTTTTGTGCAGCACTGTAAGCCTCGGCCTCGGCCTCTGTGGCAGCCTCAACCTCGGGAGTAGCGTATGCGTGTCTGTAACCGGCCTGCTCGTTCCAATGACCGCGTGTAAAGTCGGGGAATGTAACGGCTGCGCAGTTGTTGTCCATTGACAATGTACCAAGCTCGGCCAAACAGCACCACTCGGCCATATCATATACGTCCATATCAAGAGGCAGACCATTCTGCAAGCAATATACAAGACGAGAGTCCATTACAAAGTCCATACCACCGTGGCCGAGGTCGCGACCCTTCTCGACATACTTCTTGAGGATGGGGTGGTAGTACTTAGCCATCATAGCGTCTTTCTGTGCATCGCTCATAAAGCCGTGAGCGCTGAGGTTGTCAACCTGAGGTGCACCTGTGCCCTTAAGAGCATCACCCGAGAGGGCAAGCTTAGGCTCGGGATACTTTGTTGCGTAACCCTTTGTACCGGTGAGCTTGAAGAGACGGTTGTAGGGCTGGGGTGTCATTACGTTGTGCTGAATCTCGACAACTTTACCCTTTGCTGTACGCATAAGAGTTGTTGTGTGGTCGCCGTTGCGGAACTCTTTGCACTCCTTGCCTGTCTTCTCCTTAACGAGCTCCTTGCCGAAGAAGGGCTCTGTATCCATAGCTACGAGTGTTGTGAAACGGTCGCCACGGTGAATGTTAAGACACTGTGCAACGGGGCCAAGGCCGTGAGTAGCGTAGAGGTCGCCACGGTTCTCCTTGTTATATTTGAGACGCCAGTGGAGGTTGTCTGTGTCGTTGTCGGCGGGGTCTTTCCAATAAGCATCCCAGAACCACTCAAGGCTGTGGATGTAAGCACCCTCGGCGCGGATAATCTCGCCGAATACGCCGTCCTGAGCCATTGCAAGAGCGTTCATCTCGTACTCGTCGTAGCAGCAATTCTCAAGGATGAAGCAGTGGAGACGTGTCTTCTCGGTAAGGTCGATAAGGCTCCAGCACTGCTCAAGGTTCATAGCCGAAGGCACCTCGATTGCAGCGTGCTTGCCGTTCTCCATAGCAAATTTTGCGATGGGGTAGTGGTGATTCCAGTCGGCAGCGATGTAAACAAGGTCGATGTCGGGACGCTTGCAAAGCTCCTCGTAACCCTTCTCGCCCGAGTAGATGTCGGCGGGCATAAGGCCCTGTTCGCGCAAGAATTTATTGCACTCCTCGGCACGCTTGTACTCGTAGTCGCAAAGAGCAACAATCTCAACACCGGGGATACGGCTGAAACGGGTAACCGCACCGTCGCCACGCATTCCAAGACCTACAAATGCTACGCGTACAGTCTTGATGGGGGCAACTGCAAGGTTAAGTACGTGCTGCTGACCCTCTGCACGCTGGGGAGTCTCAACAACGATAGTACCTTTGTCCCAATGCCACTTTGTCGAGCTCGACAAAGATTGTGCTTGTGCCGTTGTACCGGCAAAAGCCATTACTGCAACAAATGCAGAAACTAAAAGATTCTTAAATTTCATTTTGAGTGTGTTTAATAATTGAGTTATTGATGTTTATAAAATAAATGCGCGTTATTACCGCAAAGGTATATAATAAATTAGAATACTACAACCTTATTTTGCTTTTTTTTATATTTTTAGCTTTATTGTCGCTGAATATAAAAAAAAATATATACATTCGCAAAATAAACGTATTTGCAAATTTTAACTAACCAAATATTTAAAGTTTTTTATGGAAAGCTATGTAATAGGAATCGACCTTGGCGGAACAAATACTGTCATTGGTCTTGTAGATGTCAAAGGACATATTTTGGCTAAGGATGACTCGGTAAAAACTCAGGCTTATCGCGAGATTGAGGACTACACCGACGCTGTTGCACTTGTAATTGCCAAGCTGGCCAAAGAGAATGGCTGCGAGGGTAAAATTGAGGGCGTGGGAATTGGTGCTCCTATGGCCAACTACTACACGGGCGAGATAGTTAACGCTGCCAATCTGCCGTGGAAAGGCATTGTGCCTCTGGGTTGGTTGATTGAGCAAAAAACAGGCCTCCCCACAAAGGTTACAAACGATGCCAATGCCGCTGCGATAGGTGAGATGAAGTATGGCGTTGCTCAGGGTATGAAGGATTTTATCGTCATTACTTTGGGTACGGGCGTTGGTAGCGGTATTGTCTCCAACGGTCAGCTTATTTACGGACACGATGGCTTTGCCGGCGAGCTTGGACACGTAACGGCTCCTGTACTCGAAGGACGTGCTTGTGGCTGTGGTCGCACCGACTGTCTCGAAACCTATGCATCGGCAACAGGTATTGTGCGCACTGCGAAAATATGGCTGGGAACCCGCACCGACGAGAGCGTGTTGCGTAATATCGAGTGCGACAAACTCACCTCGAAAATGCTCTTCGATGCAGCAATGGGTGGCGATAAGCTGGCAAAGGAGATTTTCGACTTTACGGGCGCTGTTCTTGGCGATGCTTTCTGTAATTTCATCGCATTCTCGGCTCCCGAGGCCATTGTGCTCTTCGGAGGTCTTGCAAATGCCGGCGAGCTTCTGCTCGAACCCATCCGCAAGAGAATGAACGAGAATGTTGTTTTCTTGTGGAAAGACAAGGTAAAAGTGCTTAAATCCTCGCTGCCCGGCGCCGATGCCGCTGTGCTTGGTGCTTCGGCTCTTGGTTGGAAAGATTGATATAATCTCGTTGTTTGAAATATAAAAATCCTGCATTGCAGCGTCCAATTGCAGTGCGGGATTTTTTTGTGTCAGATATGTCGGAACGGATGCGAGAAACCAATTTTTTTGTCATCAGTTCCGATTTTCTGTTTTTTTTGCTTTTTTTAAGTATAAATTATAAAGATAACATATATATTATTTTTCAAATTGTTTTATTTTTGCAAAAATAAAGAATCAAACTGTTTAGAAACTGTTTATAATTATATCGCCATTTTTTTAGAGAGTAAGAATAGTGCCCAACGAGTAAAGTGCGATTTTATTTGCAGGCCTACAGCAGGCGCGGCCAATCTTTTCGTAAGAAAAAACGACGAAACAAGCAGTTTGCATTTAAGAAGATATAAACAGTTACCCTATTTTTGTAACAAACAATAATATAATCAATAATAAGATGAAAAACATAGTATGCCTTTCATTGGCCGGAACAGCCCTGTTGCCGTTTGCAGCCTGTCAAGAGAAAAAAGAAGAGGCTAAGCCTCTGAACATCCTCTACATTATGTGCGACGACCACTCGTATCAAACAATCAGTGCCTACGACACTCGTTACATAAACACTCCCAATATCGACCGCATCGCAGCCGACGGAGTGCGCTTCACCAACAGTTTCGTGGCCAATTCGATAAGCGGCCCCAGCCGCGCCTGTATGCTCACGGGTAAGCACAGCTTGGCCAACGGCTTTACCGATAACAGCTCGTCGTTCGACGGCTCGCAGCAGACCTTCCCCAAGCTGCTTCAGGCGCAGGGCTACGAGACGGCAGTGATTGGAAAGTGGCATCTTACGTCCGAGCCCACGGGCTTCAACCATTGGGATATTCTCATAGGTCAGGGCGACTACTATAATCCGACGTTTATCTGCAACGGCGAGAAGGTTCAGCGCAAGGGATACGCAACGAACGTAACCACGGAGCTTGCGCTCGATTGGCTCGAAAATGGTCGCGACGCCAATAAACCCTTCTGTCTGCTGCTGCACCATAAGGCACCGCACCGCACGTGGATGCCCGATACTTGCGACCTTGAGCTCTTCAGCGACTCGAATTTCCCGCTGCCCGAGACCTTCTACGACAGCTACGAGGGTCGCGAAGCAGCGCTTATGCAGCATATGTCGATAGCAAAAGATATGGACCTTGTCTATGACCTTAAGTTGGCCGACAAAGAGAATGAGATACACTCGCGCCCCGACCTCGAGGCCGCCGGACGCAGAATATACAGCCGTATGGATTCGGCACAGAAGGCCGCGTGGGACGCTCACTACGACCGCGTAATTGCCGAATTTAAAAAGAAGAACCCCAAAGGCAAAGACCTTGATGCTTGGAAATTCCAGCAGTATATGCGCGACTATCTGCGCGTAATTACCTCGGTTGACCGAAACATCGGACAGGTGCTCGATTACCTTGAGGCCGAGGGACTTATGGATAACACTCTCATCGTCTATACATCCGACCAGGGATTTTATATGGGCGAGCACGGTTGGTTCGACAAACGTTTTATGTACGAGGAGTCGTTCCGCACACCGCTTCTGATGCGTCTGCCGGGCGGCGTAAAGGGCGACGTTGTACAGATGGTTCAGAATATCGACTATGCTCCCACGATACTCGATGCAGCCGGCGTCGAGGTGCCCGAGGATATTCACGGATGCTCGCTACTGCCTCTGCTCAAAGGCGAAAAATGGGAGCCCAACCGCAAGGCACTCTACTACCACTATTACGAATTCCCCGATGAGCACACCGTACGTCCGCATCTTGGTGTGCGCACCGAGCGTTACAAACTCATCCACGTAGTACCCACCGAGTTTGCAGGAAAGCAACTGAGCGGAAGCTGGGAGCTCTTCGACCTGCAACAAGACCCTGCCGAGCTTAACAACATCTACGGCACTGCGGGCACCGAGCAGCTGAGCGACAGCCTCAAGGCACTGCTCAAAGAGCTTCAGATGCAGTATGGCGAAGAGCAGTATATTGCACAGTAACCTATATTTAATGGCACTAACCATTATTATATAAAAAAGATAAAAAAGTAGCAATGAAAAGCAACAAGAGAAACAATTACAGCCTGACGGACGTTGCAAAAATGAGACGTCGGCCCACATTTGCTACAATGGTCAAGCCAATAGGCTCGGCCTGCAATCTCGACTGCAACTATTGCTACTACCGCGATAAGTCCGAAATTTATTCGGGAAAAATGCCCCGTATGAGCGAGCAACTGCTCGAAGAGTATATTAAACAATATATACAAGGAGCGGGGCAACAGCAGATAACATTCTGTTGGCACGGAGGCGAGCCGCTGTTGGCCGGGCTCCCTTTCTATCGCAAGGCCGTGGAGCTGCAACAGAAATATTGCGGCGACAAGATAATAGAAAATACTCTGCAAACAAACGGAGTGCTTGTGAACAACGAGTGGTGCAGCTTCTTCAGGGATAACAATTTCTTGATAGGGCTCTCACTCGACGGGCCACAAGATATACACGATGCCTTCCGCCGCGATTGTGGCGGTGCGCCCACATTCGAGAGGGTGGTAAAGGCGGCCGAGCTTATGGCCTCGACAGGCGTCGAGTACAATCTCTTGGCAACGGTGAACAAGCGCAGCGAGGGACGCGGCGCCGAGGTCTATCGTTTCTTGGGACGCTTGGGCAACTATATGCAGTTTCTGCCCGTGCTCGAATATGTGCGTCTGCGCGAGGGCAGGCGCCCTCTGATAGTCTCGCCCGACGAAGAGGATGCCGTCGAGGCACCGTGGTCGGTCTCGGCCGAGGGCTACGGCCGCTTTATGTGCGACGTCTTTGACGAGTGGATAAAGAACGACGTCGGCTATCGCTTCGTACAGCTGTTCGACGCCACGCTGGCCAATTGGTGCGGAGTGCAGCCCGGCGTCTGCTCATTCTGCGAGACCTGCGGCGACGGCCTTGTGGTCGAGCACAACGGCGACGTCTATTCTTGCGACCACTTTGTGTATCCCGAGTATCGCTTGGGTAACATAATGGAAAAAAGCGTGCAGCAGATGTATGCAAGCAACGAGCAGCAGGCATTCGGGCGCGACAAGCGCGAAGCACTGCCTCTCGAGTGCAAGCGTTGCAGCTACTATTTTCTGTGTCGCGGCGAGTGTCCCAAGCACCGCTTCGACTATGCCAAGAATGGCGAGCCCTATAAAAACGTCCTGTGCGAAGGCTATAAAATGTTCTTCAGACACACCGACCCTCTTATGCGGAAGATGCGCACACTGATAGAGCGCGGCGAGCCTGCATCAAAAATAATGCAACTAAACAATAAACTATAAACAAATAATAATCAACAAATTAAAAAAATAACTATATGAATCAGAATTTTGTACTCCCTAAGATTGGTGAGCTCCCGGTGCTGGCATCCATCGAGAGCATCTGTAAGTTCGAGAAAGTTCCTACACAAGTGTGCGAAAATGCCGCAGAAGGAGCAAAAGTAGCAGCCGATCTTGTAGTATCGGCAATAAATAATCACAATGAGAATCGTAAATTTGCACTCGGACTATCGACGGGTCGCACACCGTTGGGCCTTTACAACGAGCTTGTTAAGCGATACAAGGCAGGCGAGGTGAGCTTCAAAAATGTAGAGGTATTCAGCCTCGACGAGTTTTATCCCATCGAGCCCGGCAACCCTCAGAGCCGCAACCACCGCGTCTATCAAGAGCTCCTCAACTACATTGACATCGACCCCGCCAACGTACATTTCCCCGACGGAACGGTACCCGCCGAGAATATCCGCGAGTATTGCAAAGAGTACGAGCAGATGGTCAACGGAAAAATAGACCTTATGATAATGGGCGTCGGCGAGCTGGGACAGGTAGGATTCAACGAGCCGGGAAGCTACTCAAAATCTACCACACGCCTTGTGCAGCTCACCTACAATAGTCGCAAGACACAGTTCCAATTCTTCTCGAACCCCAACGACGTGCCCAAAATGGCAATAACAATGGGCCTTGAGACTATTCGCAGCGCCAAGAAAATTGTGCTTATGATGTGGGGAGAGGATAAGGCAAAGATTGCCCACGACCTTATCGAGGGCGAGGTAACCGAGAATCACCCCTCGACCAACCTTCAAGCGCACCCCGATATGCAGGTGATAATCGACGAGGCAGCCGCGCAGGAGCTTACACGCGTCAAGCAGCCGTGGCTCATCTCGCCCCCCGAGGAGTGGACACCCAAGCTCATCCGCAAGGCTGTCCTGTGGCTGTGCAGCGTGGTCGAAAAGCCCATCCTCAAGCTCACATTCCAAGATTACATCAGCAACTCACTTTCCGACCTTCTCGACCGCGTCGGTCGTTACGACCAGATAAACATTCGCGTCTTTAACGACGTACAGCACATAATCTCGGGCTGGCCCGGCGGTAAGCCCAATGCCGACGACTCGACACGCCCCGTGCCCTCGTCGCCCTATCCCAAGCGCGTGATAATCTTCTCGCCTCACCCCGACGACGATGTAATCTCGATGGGTGGAACATTCAACCGCCTCATCGAGCAGGGACACGACGTGCACGTTGCCTATCAGACATCGGGTAATGTGGCTGTAAATGACGACGTTGTGCTGCAAAATATCGACACGGCCCGTGAGATGGGATTCGGACATTTGGGCGACCTCTTCGACGAGATTCGCGAGATTATAGCATCAAAAGTTCCGGGCCTTCCCGAGCCTTCCGAGCTTCTGCGCTTCAAAGGCGCCATCCGCCGTGCCGAGGCACGCGCCGCCTGCCGCTCAATAGGCCTCGACGACCGCACAAATGCTCACTTCCTGAATCTGCCTTTCTACGAGACGGGCGGCATCAAGAAGGGCAAGCTCTCGGACGAGGATATTGAGATAACAAAAGAGCTTATGCGTCGCATAAAGCCCCATCAGATTTATGCTGCGGGCGACCTTACCGACCCTCACGGCACGCACCGCGTATGTATCGAGGCTGTTCTGCGCGCCTTCGACGAGGTAAAGGACGAGCCGTGGGCCAAAGAGTGTCATATATGGCTCTACCGCGGAGCTTGGCAAGAGTGGGACCTCTCGGTGGCTGATATGGCAGTGCCATTGAGTCCCGAGGAGATGATACGCAAACGCCACGCTATCTTCCGCCACCTCTCGCAGAAGGATATTGTCCCCTTCCCCGGCGAGGATTCACGCGAATTTTGGCAGCGTGCCGAAGACCGTATGCAGGGCACTGCACGCATCTTCGACAAGATTGGATTGCCCGAGTATCAGGCTATTGAAATGTTTGTGAAACTTCTGTAACAAATTCCTATTATAGATGCAAAGAATATTACAAAGAGTATTTTTCTCCTTGTTATTTCTTATGTTGCTCGCACCCCTTTTCACGGGGTGCGACAACCGTAAAGTAGAGGGGCATACGCTTGAGGTTGTTCGTGGCGTACTTTTCTACGACAGCCTGCCGTTTAGGCTGGGCTCGGTCTCTTTGGATTATGCCCGTCTGCCGCACGAATATTGGGCGCAACGTCTGGCGCTCGTAAAGGGGCTGGGAGTGAACACAATCCTTGTGCGTGTGCCGTGGATGTTGCACGAGCCTCGCGAGGGTGAGTTTGACTTCTCGGGTGCCTGCGACGTGCGCGAATTTTGTCGCTTGGCACAGGAGAACGGACTGCTTGTGTGGTTACACATAGGGCCTTACGTCGATTCTCACCTCGACAACGGAGGAGTGCCGTGGTGGCTGCTCGCGGGCGATTCCATAAATGTGCGCACTCGTCAGAAAAAGTTTATGGACAGGGTAGCGCGTTATTATAGGGCGCTTGCCGCCGAGCTTGCCGATAGCCGCCTCTCGTGCGGTGGAAATATTGCGCTCATAAACATAGAGGAGACTGTCGGGTTGCAGGCCAATCATAAGGGCTACCTATCGGCCTTGTGCGACACGGTGCGCAGTGCCGGATTCGATAATATACTGCTTACCGTTGCAACGACAAAGGATAATGTTCATCAACTGCCTCTGGACAAGGTAACTGCCGCATATACCATCGACGAGAATGTGCAGGCTATGAGCCATTTTGCAGGCGTAAGGAAGCATAATCCCAATGCTCCGGTGCTGTGCTTCGACGTCTCGCGTAAATGTCAGCACGTATGGGGCCTGAGGATGCCTCTGCGCAACCTTAATCACTCTTTTGCCCGAATGTTCGAGGTATTTGAGGGCGAGGGTTCGGCTAACGTGAGCGTGGCGCTTGGTGGAACATCCTTCGGTCATCTTGCGGGCGCCGAGATTATCGACGGAAAATTCCGCCCCTATTCGACGGCCTACGATAATATGTGTATTTACAACGAGAGCGGGCGCTACCGCGAGCCTATTACAATGTTCCGCGAGGCCTTTTTGCGCTCGGCCTCGCAGCTGCTGCCCCCAAAGGCCGAGCCTCAGATTTTTGAACTTGTGGATATGCCCGAGACGGTGGTTGCCTCATTTGCGCCACTGATGGACAGCCTGCCGCAGGCCGTGGCCTCGCAGCAGCCTCTGACATTTGAAGAGTGTGGCTTGGGATACGGCGCAATGCTCTATACGGCCAAACTTCCCGAGCTTAAAAAGGGTTCGTCGCTCTTGATTGAGGCCTTTGGCGATAATGCACAGATATTTTTGAACGGCACAAGAGTAGCTGCAATGAGCCGCTTGGACGGCGACAGCATCGTGTCGCTGCCCGAGAGCGCAGCCCCTGTGCAGTTGCAGATTCTTGTTGATGCTTTTGGTCGTGCGGCGAATGTCGCGGGCTATAAAGACCGCAAAGGCATCGTGGGCGAGGTCTTTTTGACAGATGCGCGGGGCAATCGCAAGGCGCTCGTCGGTTGGGAGAATACCCCCATTGCCGCCGATTACAATCGTGCCTCCTCGCGCTCCTTTGGCGCTCTTAAGAGCGTGGGGCAGCCGGGATATTATCGCACAACCTTTACGCTGCCCGCCAACGGCGACTTTTTCCTTTATACGGGTACGTGGGGGCGCGGCGAGGCGTGGATAAACGGGCACTCTCTCGGACGTTTCTGGAGCCGCGGCCCGCAGCAGACGCTATACGTGCCCGGATGCTGGCTGAAGGAGACGGATAATGAGCTTCTCATCCTCGATTATGCAGGCCCTACGCTGCCCGTGGTCGAGGGGTACAAGAGTGCCATTCTCGATTGAAAATAATTCCCCGTCTGTTTAGGTGTTACAAACGGGTGTATAATGAATAAAATAACCCGTCTCTGATTATTTGGGGACACAAAAAAAAGAACTATGAAAAAAAGAACTATGAAAAAAGGACTGTTTATCTGCGCAATTTTAATGAGTGCAATGTTCCTGAGCTGCGGTAGCGGTAGCGACGAAAAAGATTATTTGGATTATCTTTTGGTGAAATTTAAGGGCGATGAAAAATGGAGCCTCTTGAATGCCAAAGGCGAGGTGTTGCAACGAGATAAATTGGCAAGCAGTCGTGAGCCCTCGATGGTTAGCAGCGGTATCTTTGTTGCCGATGGCGGGTATTACAGTGTCGATGATATTGCAACGCCGATATTCGACTCGAAATATATCTGTGGTACACAATTTGTAAACGGGCAGGCTGTTGCTGTTGTTGAATACAAGTCGGGTAATCAATTCTTTAGGTTGATTGATACAAAGGGTGAGGAAATTGACCTTCTGTGGGGCGAGCGTGAGATTACTCTCTACCGACACGGTTATTATTCTACATACAATGATGAGGGCAAGAGAATAATTTGTCTTATAGGCAATCGTATGACCGGTATGAGTGCGATGGGCAATGTTGTTCTTGGCCCCAACCGCACAGGAGCGTTGTTTTATGGAAAGGATGCCCGCGGATTCACCGACCGCGACGATAAAACCTATCTTGCATACGACAATAACGGCGTCGGGGTGTGGAGCACCCAAGACAATCTGCTGAATTTTAAGGATTGTCATAAAATGGGTTATCTGGTAAAAAGAACCGACGATGGTCATTTGGTAATTCTCGACCTCGATTTAAAAGAAATCTTCTCGCATCCCGATGCCTATGTTCGCAGTCGAATCTATGGCTCGGATGGTTACACAGACGATATATTCTTTGATGACAAGGTTGTCTATTGCCCCGATGCACACGCCTACAAGTTTGGTTTGATGAAAATTGATGGTACAGTGTTGTTTGAGCCACAATTCAGTAAGCTCGTATATTTAGGCGATGGTATCTATCTTGCCGATTATGCCGACGATGGCGAGTCAGAAGGTATTGGTTATTTGATAAACGAAAAGGGCGAAAAAATAATTGAAGATAAGATAGATGTTTTATCGACACAGGCACAAGTGCTTCGTAGTTTAAAACCTCGTTTAGGAAAATATTTTATTCTTTATAACGAGAATCGCGAAGTAATCTTTGTCGATGGTAAGGGTAGTCGTTTGGAGCTGCCGGCCGAGTTGAGCAATGCAGCTTGTTTGGGCAATAACGTATATTTAGTGGCAGATGTTCGTACTCGTAACAGATTTAAACAACAGTAATTTTTCTGTTTATAGTTCTAAACAAAGCGACCGAGAACAAATAATATTCTCGGTCGCTTTAATAAAATGTTTTTACTCCTCGTCGAGAATGCCGTTATATTCAAGCTCGCCCTCGATGATGAAGAAAATTTCGTCGGGGTCGTAGTTACCCATTTTATTCTTTTTGGCCTCTTTTGCCACAAATTGGGCAATGTCGTTGATGTCAATGTCGATAAATTCGCCACCCGCATCAAGAATACCGCTTTTATCGTAGTAGTCGTAAATGGTATCCAAAATGTAGTAAAAATCGTCGTCGCTGAATTTCTCCTTCAGCTCTTGAGGCAGTCTTTCGCGTATGTAAGCAATGGTCTTTTCGTCGTCGAGGTCTTCCATCGCAAATTCGTCATTCTGCATAGTGCTCGGGGTTTTTATGCCAAAAGCGCCTCGAAGAGTTTCTGAACGTCGCCCTTCGACTTTGAACCAACAAATTTGTTAACTACCTGACCATTCTTGATGAAAAGCACGGTGGGTACGTTGCGGATGTTATACTCGTCGGTGAGCTCAACAGCCTCCTCAATGTCGCATTTGCCCACTGCGATGCGTCCGTCATACTCCTTGGCAAGCTCGTCGATGATGGGAGCAAGCTGACGGCAGGGGCCGCACCACGTTGCGCTAAAATCAATTACGATGGGCAGTTCCGTTGCCAAAAACTCCTTTGCATTGCTGTCTGTTACAATTACTTCCATTTTCTTTAGTTTTTAAGGTTATCAATTAAGTTTATATTCAATATCGGGTAAGGTTTTTATATAGTCAATCAATTCCTGCTCGACGGTTATTCCTCTCTTGTGCGATACAAGTTCGAGCGAGAATCCATTCTCGGCATCTTTTATGTTAAATTGCAGTTTGCTGTTGCCCGGATGCTGCTCGATGTAATTTGATATATACTCGTATATCTCTTGTGTCAGGTTCATTATCTCGAACGAGATTGTGAGGCTCTTTACAATCTCCTCTTTGACGTCGGGCAGCAACTGTATGCTGCTTATGGCAAATTCAAGCTCTTCGGGCTTCCATTTTTTTGGCTGGCAGCTTCCGGTTATATAAAGGAATGTGCCGGGTGCAAAATAGGAGGATTTTTGTATCCAATCGTCGCCGAAGAATGGAAACTCGGCCGTGCCGCTGAAGTCCTCTATCTTGACTATTCCAAAGGGGTTGCCGCGCTTCGTCTGTCCCGTGCGCGGGGCCTCGCTGACGATGCCTCCGAATGTTACCTTGCGGTTCTTCAGATTGTCGATATTGGCAAACTCCTCGGCTTTTGTGTTGCAAAATTCATTAAGCACAAGGGCATACTCGTCGAGCGGGTGGGCCGATAGGTAGATGCCCACAAGCTCGCGCTCGCGATTCAGACGTTCGAGGCTGCTCCAATTGCCACCCGCGGGAACCTCGGGGTGGGGAATTTCGGCCATTCCCTGCTCGCCGAAGAGCGACATTTGCGACATATTCTTGTCCATCTGGAAGCGGTTGCCATATTTTACAAGCGCTTCGAGGAATTGCTCGCCCTTGCTGTTGGTGCCCATATACTGCTCGCGCTCGATGCCGCCGGCAAGCTCGTCGAATGCACCCGAGAGGGCCAGACACTCGAGGTTCTTGCGGTTGCACGCTGTCAGATTCACGCGCTCGACAAAGTCGAAGATGCTTTTGAAGGGGCCGTTGGCCTCGCGCTCGTCTATAATGCTCTGCACGGCATTCTCGCCCACGCCCTTTACGGCGCACAGCCCGAAGCGTATGTGCCCCTGCTTGTTGACGCTGAATTTGCGGCGCGATTCGTTGACGTCGGGGCCCAGCACCTTTATTCCCATTGCCGTGCACTCTTGCATCAGCTTGGTAATTTCGGTTATGTTCGATAGGTTGCGGCTCAGGGCACCGGCCATATATTGCGAGGGGTAGTGGGCCTTTAGATAGGCTGTCTGATAGGCTACCCACGAGTAGCAGGTGGCGTGCGACTTATTGAACGCGTAGGATGCAAATTTCTCCCAATCGGCCCATATCTTTTCGAGTGTTTCGGCGGGGTGCCCGTTCGACTGTCCGCCCTTTATGAATTTTGGCTTAAGCTCGTCGAGCTTCTCTTTCAGCTTCTTTCCCATTGCTTTACGCAGTGTGTCGCTCTCGCCGCGGGTGAAATTGGCCAGCAGACGCGAGAGGAGCATCACCTGCTCTTGATAGACCGTAATTCCGTAGGTGTCCTTAAGGTACTTTTCCATACAGGGAAGGTCGTACTTTACAAGCTCGGGGTTGTGCTTGCGCTGAATAAAGTCGGGGATATAATCCATTGGGCCCGGACGATAGAGGGCGTTCATTGCTATGAGGTCCTCGAATGTGCTGGGCTGAAGCTCGCGCAGGTATTTCTGCATTCCGGGCGACTCGAATTGGAATGTGCCTATTGTGTTTCCTTTGCAGTAGAGGCTGTATGTGAGCTCGTCGTCGATGGGTATTTTGTCGATGTTCACCTCTTCGCCCAAACTCTGTTTGATATTTTCGAGCGCCTCGTTTATTACCGAGAGGGTCTTGAGGCCCAAAAAGTCCATTTTTATGAGGCCTGTCTCTTCGATGACACTGCCCTCGTATTGTGTTACGAGGAGCTTTTCGCCCGTCTCCTTGTCCTCGGCGATGCTTATGGGGACGTGGTCGGTAATATCGTCGCGGCAGATGATTGTGCCGCAGGCGTGTACGCCGGTGTTGCGCACGTTGCCTTCGAGCATTTTGGCGAATCGGATGGTGTCGCGCAGTAGGGGGTCGGGCGAGGCTTCGGCCTCGCGCAGCTCGGGCACTGCGGCTATTGCGTTGGGCAGATTCATCTTTTTGCCGTCGGGCAGACGGTCGGGGATTGCCTTGCACAGTCGGTTCGAGGTCTCCAATGGCACCTTTTGTACGCGGGCAACATCTTTTATGGCCAATTTTGTGGCCATTGTGCCGTATGTGATAATGTGGGCAACCTTTTCTTGTCCATATTTTTCGGTTACCCATTTTAGAACCTCGCCGCGGCCGTCGTCGTCAAAATCGACGTCAATATCGGGCAGGGATATTCGGTCGGGGTTCAGGAAACGCTCGAACAGAAGGTCGTATTTTATGGGATCGACGCGGGTAATTTCGAGGCAGTAGGCAACGACGCTTCCGGCTGCCGAACCACGGCCCGGGCCGACGGCAACGCCCAACTGCTCGCGTGCGGCGCGGATAAAGTCTTGTACAATGAGAAAGTATCCGGGGAATCCCATTGTCTTCATTATGTGAAGCTCAAAGTCGATGCGGTCGGTAAGTTCTTGCGTGAAGGGCTCGGGGTAGCATTTTTTTGCGCCGTCGTAGGTGAGCTTGCGCAGATAGTCGCCTTCGAGTTTTATGCGGTAGAGTTTTTCGTATCCGCCTAATTTTTTTATCTTTTTCTCGGCCTCCTCTTGCGAGAGTACTACGTTGCCCTTTTCGTCGCGCGTAAACTCGTCGAAGAGGTCTTGATGGGTGAATTTCTGTCGGTAAAGCTCCTCGGTGCCAAACTCCTCGGGGATTGCAAAGTTGGGCATAATGGGGGCGTTGTCGATGCTGTAAAATTCTACCTTGTCGCACACCTCGACTGTGTTGCTGAGGCTCTCGGGAAACTCCTCGCCAAAGATGGCGTTCATCTCCTCTTTTGTCTTCATCCACTCTTGCTTGGAGTAGAGCATTCTCTTGGGGTCGTCGAGGTCTTTTCCCGTGCTTAGGCATATAAGGCGGTCGTGTGCCTCGGCATTCTCTTCATCGACAAAGTGTACGTCGTTGGTACACACGAGCTTGACGCCGCATTTGCGGCTCAGCTCCACAATGTGCCGGTTAACCTCTTTTTGTATGTCATAGACCTCGTGGTTAGCACGCTCGATGGTGGCTTTATGCAGCTGGAGCTCAAGATAATAATCCTCGCCGAAGATGCTCTTGAACCAATTGACCGATGCCTCGGCCTCTTGCAGCTTACCCTGTCGGATGAGTTGTGGAATCTCGCCTCCCAAGCAGGCCGAGCAGACGATAAGTCCCTCTTTGTATTTTTCGAGCTCCACTTTGTCGGTGCGGGGGGTGTAGTAATAGCCCTCCGACCATCCTTTTGAGACAATCTTGATGAGGTTGTGGTAGCCCTTTTTGTTCTTGGCCAAGAGTACAAGGTGGTGTCCGCGCATATCCTCCTTTTGTTCGCGGTTGAAGAGGCGACGCTCGGCCACATATACCTCGCAGCCGATGATGGGCTTGAATTTCTCGCCGTCGGCCTTGCCCTTGTTCACCTTATTCACGTAGTTGTAAAATTCCTTTATTGCCATCATATTTCCGTGGTCGGTTACGGCGATGCCTTTCATTCCGTCGGCAATTGCTTTATCGACGAGACGCTTCACCGATGCCTGACCATCGAGAATCGAGTATTGTGTGTGTACGTGTAGATGAACAAAGTCTTGCATATTTTTGCTTATTCTTTTTTGTTTTTATATGATATTGCCCGCAATATGCTTTGCCTTTTTTGGACGGGTGCACATTGGGGCGGGTAGCAAAGATAATAGCAATCGCTCATATTGCATAATTGTTTTTGAAAAAAAGTTTTCAACCAACAAACTTTTGTAGCTGTTGATAGATTGCTAATCTTTGTTAAGCAACCGTTATTTTTTGTTATCGGCGCCGAAAAAACGCTTTATTATCGCTCAAATGCTCTTTTTTGTCCTTTTTTGTTGGGCGTTTAACAAATTCTGACTATTTTTGTGCTTATAAACTCAACCGACATTAAATGAAAAGGATAAGAAAGATAAAAAAAATGCGTATCCACAGAGAGGGTACAAGCATTCTTGTTACGGCCTGTGCATTGTTTTTAATTGTTAATGCTTTGTGCTGGTATTTCATACCTGTCGAGGTTGTCAACATTGCAATTTCGGGCGTATCGTTGTTCGTTTATCTGCTTATGGTAAATTTCTTCCGCAGCCCCAAGCGTGTGTTCGAGGGTGATACCGAGAAGATGGTTGTTGCGCCTGCCGACGGCAGGGTGGTTGTGGTCGAGAAGGTTTTTGAGCCCGACCATTTTAAAGCCGACAGAATAATGGTGTCCATTTTTATGAGCCCGATGAACGTACACGCCAATTGGTATCCGGTTGAGGGAACGGTGGTACGTGTCGAGCATATGAGCGGACGTTTCCACAAGGCTTGGTTGCCAAAGGCAAGCACCGAGAATGAACGCTCGCTTGTTGTAATACGCACCGAGGATGGCACCGAGGTTCTTGTACGTCAGGTAGCCGGAGCAATGGCTCGTCGCATCGTTACATACGCCGAGGTGGGCGAGGAGTGTTACATTGACGAGCATATGGGCTTTATAAAATTCGGTTCGCGCGTGGATGTTTATCTGCCTCTTGATGCCGAGATTTTTGTCGATCTTGAGCAAAAAACCGTTGGAAACGAGACTGTAATTGCTAAACTGAAATAAAAATCTTTTAGGATATGTCCATCAAAAAACATATACCAAACTCAATAACCTGTTGTAATCTTTTCTCGGGTTGCATTGCTTGTACAATGGCCTTTGAAGGCTCTTTTGTGTGGGCCCTTGCATTTATTGTATTAGGAGCGGTCTTTGACTTTTTTGATGGAATGGCCGCACGTCTGCTGCACGTGAGCTCGCCTATGGGTGTCGAGATGGACTCACTTGCCGATGACGTAACATTTGGCTTTGCGCCGGCTGCAATGGTCTTTAACTTTATGCAGCAATTGGCCTATCCCACCGCAATTGCCCCTATTGCTTGGCTGTTGCCCTACGCCGCATTCTTTATAGCCGTTTTTTCGGCTCTGAGATTGGCAAAATTCAATATTGACACTCGCCAGACGACGTCATTTATCGGGCTGCCCACACCGGCGAATGCTCTTTTTTGGGCCTCTCTTGTTGCGGGCGCAGGCGATTGGGTGCTGAGCCTCAATGCCGGATGGTTCCTGATGCTGGCTCTCATCAGCTTGACATCTTATCTGTTGGTCTGCGAAATAAAAATGTTCTCGCTGAAATTCAAGAGAATAGCGTGGCGTGCCAACAGACGCCGTTACATATTCCTGATTGTGGCACTGCCGATGCTTTCGCTTGGCCTTGTCGCAGCTGTGCCCATCATTGCTTGGTATGTCATTTTGTCGGTTTATCTATCGTTCAAAAAGTAATTTAAGAAATTTTGTCTTATTTATTTTGGCCTAATGGCCTTGTGGCACTATTTTTGCAGTACCCTTAGTGTATAATTAGTGAAGGAGGTGTGCAGAGGTTCTGCACGATTCTTTCTGTTGAGTATTTATATTAAAGGTATGAGCTTTATTTTATTTTTTCTATTCATTTTAATTTTTATACTGATTATAGCCTCGTCGGTGGTTATTTCGATAATCCGAGGGATTCTCTCGTTCTTGGGACTGACTAAGAGTGGCACAAGGAGCTCTTCGGGCGGTTATCGTGCGTCGGGTGGCTCGAATGGCAGGAATGCGCAGGGTGGTGCTTCATACGGTGGCCGTGGGGCGTCCGACGATGAGGCGCAGGGCCGTCGCACGTCCGCTTCGGGGTGGCACTATTCGCCCGAGGCCGAGTATAAGCGTCGCAAACGCAAGAAGATTATTGACGAGAATGAGGGCGAGTATGTCGATTTTGAGGAGATAAAGGATTAAGGCTTTTATGCTCTAAAAATTAGGCGTGCGACGGATGATAATTTCTAAATGAATAATATCGAGCCTTTTGTGGCTCAGTAGCAAAAAGGTGTCGTCGGGATAATTCCATTTATCACCCTCTCGGAATATTTCTGCGGCTATTCTCTCTTTCACTTTATACTTTAGGACTTACTTTTTTTCCAAAAAAAAGTAAGCAAAAAACCTGCACCTAAAGAAATTGTCGCTGGGCCTCCTTTGCTCGTGAGGCAACAATACGCTCACTCGGTCGGAGGCTTGCTTGTCATTGCGGTTTACGATTGTTTTAAGGGTGCTGCGGACCGCCCTCACTTAGTCGCTTGTAAACAAGCGTCTAAGTAGCGGTTAAATATACCTCGCACTTTTTCCTTAAAACA
>JAFQVS010000069.1 GCA_017407905.1 Bacteroidaceae bacterium
AATATACACTGCACTCGCTTTGTAAATATCGAAGTAAACTTCATATTTTACGCTCGTTTGTTTGTATATTTCAAGAATAGAACGACTATTAAAAATAATCTTCTATAATATTACTTTAATATAATAAAAAATATTAAATTTGCAACCTATAAGGGGCACACAATAGCCTCTTTGAAGCCGTAAGGCTTTCAAAAAATGTTAAATATAGTAAATAGAGAACAATGAAACTCGCCGTTGTAACAAAGCCGACATTTTTCATTGAGGAGGACAAAATTATAACCCGACTGTTTGAAGAAGAGCTTGATTATCTTTTCCTTGACAAGTCTTATCCTCATCCACAATACATAGAAAGGTTGTTGAACCTCATTCCCAAGAAGTTCCACAAGCGCATCTTCACGTGCAATAACCGTCTGATGCAGGACTATAAGCTGGCAGGACAACTGTTTCCTCCCGGTTCGCCCCACCCAACCGAAAAACAAAAAGGCAAGCTCGTGGGCTACGCAGCCAACCTTCGCGAGCTGCACGAATTTAAAGGATTCTACGAGATAATGTGCTTCGGCCCTATGGGACGCACCTTTCACCAGAGTGCCGAGCTGAACGAGTATGGCAAAAAGGTCATAAACAAACGCGTATGGGCCTTTGGCGACATTGACGAGGGCAACCTCAAGCGCCTCGCCTCGTATGGATTCGGCGGTGTGATATTGGATGCACAAGTGTGGAACCGTTTCGACTCGTGCCGCTCAACCGATTATAGCGAGCTTATGGACAGTTTCAAAAAAATTCAGAAACTCGCCAAGAAACTTTAAACACAAACAAGAAGAATAAAACAAAAAAATAACCAACTAAACACTTTACCTTTATGAACAATACCCCTTATATGGTATTCTCGGGAACAAAATCTCGTTACCTTGCCGAAGAAATCTGTAAAGAGTTAGGATGCCCTCTGGGTCAGATGAACACAACCTATTTTGCCGATGGCGAGTTTGCTGTCTCGTACGAGGAGTCTATCCGCGGAAAGAATGTATTCCTTGTACAATCGACATTCCCTAACTCGGACAACCTTATGGAGCTTCTGCTTATGGTAGATGCTGCCAAGCGCGCATCTGCAAAGAGCATCGTCGCTGTAATGCCCTATTTTGGCTGGGCACGTCAAGACCGCAAAGACAAGCCCCGCGTATCAATAGGCGCAAAGTTGGTAGCCGACCTTTTGAGCGTGGCAGGAGTGAGCCGCATCATAACAATGGACCTTCACGCCGACCAGATTCAAGGCTTCTTCGACATTCCCGTTGACCATCTGTATGCGTCAATGGTATTCATCCCCTACATCAACTCACTCAAGCTCGACAATCTTGTAATTGCCACCCCCGACGTTGGCGGTTCTAAACGCGCAAGCACCTACTCGAAATTCCTCGGTGTGCCTCTGGTACTCTGCCACAAGACACGTGCAAAGGCCAATGTGGTTGATACAATGCAGATTATAGGCGACGTTAAGGGCAAGAATGTGGTTCTTGTTGATGACATTGTCGATACAGCCGGCACAATTTCAAAAGCAGCCAACCTTATGATGGAGAATGGTGCCCTGTCGGTACGTGCCATTGCATCGCACTGCATTATGTCGGGTAACGCATCCGAGCGTGTACGCGAGTCGTCAATGACCGAGATTGTATTCACCAACAGCATCCCCTACGACAAGGGTTGCCCCAAAGTAAAGCAGCTCTCTATCGCCAAAGGATTCGCCGAGGCCATACAATGCGTGCTCAACAATAAGTCGATTAGCAAACAATACGTCTGCTGATAATGAAAAAAATCTTTTCGGCAATTGCACTATTGCTTGCACTCGCATCGTGCGCTGGAGGAGGCAGCGACTACACCATCAGCGGCGTCATTGACGGCGCCATTGATGGCGACAGCGTACAATTGGGTTACTCGATGGATGGAATAAACTTCACCACCGTGCAGGCAACAACCATCGAGGGCGGAAAATTCCAATTCAGCGGTAAGGTCGATGGCAGTAAAATATATTATATAGGTTACAACTACACCGACCCACCCCTCTACTCGCTGCTGTTCCTCGAGGGCGGTAACATCACAACCGAAATATCGCCCGCAGGAAGCGCCACCGTCGGCACCCCCTCGAACGACCTTAATGCCGAGATTGAAGAGCATCTTGCACAATACGTAAACACAATTTACGATTGTCAGATGCTACTATACAGCGACACACTGTTGCCCGACACAACAAAGGCTGCACTGAGCCTTAGGACAATGGAGGCACAGCGCGACGCATCGCTCTACATAAAAGATATTATAAACAACAATATCACTTCGATTGTGGGACTTTATCTGCTTGTTCAGTATGCCGACCTCTTCGATAACAATGAGTTTGACATACTTATGGCAAGCATTCCACAAGAGAATATCGACCGCGACAACAACTGCCTGTACGACATTCTGTGCGAGATGCAGAGCGAGCGCAGGACACAACCCTTGAACGAAGAGACGCCCGAGCAGCATATTGAGCAGGCGCTTGAACAGGCGCTGCAAGGAGCGATGGATACTGCATCCGAAGAGTAAGATTTTTAAGGACGCAAAATAAAAGGATTTTCACTCAAAAGTGAAAATCCTTTTATTTTAGGAGCTATTTAAATTTCTAAAAATTACTTTCTTACGCAAGGCTGTTTGTCTCGCCGTATTTAAATTTCTTCCGATAAAATGGCTCAGTAGCAAAAAGGTGTGGTCGAGATAATTCTGTTTATCACCTTCACGGAATACTTGTGCGGCTATTCTCTCTTTCATTTTATACTTTGGGTCTTACTTTTTTCGGAAAAAAGTAAGCAAAAAAAACTGCACCTAAAGAAATTGTCGCGGGGCCTCCTTTGCTCGTGAGGCAAGAAAATGCGCTCACTCGGTCGGAGGCCCAGCTTGTCATTTCGGTTTACGATTGTTTTAAGGGTGCTGCGGAATTATAATCGACAATGCTTGCAGCAATTAGTCGCGCGAAAGTGCAGGCG
>JAFQVS010000070.1 GCA_017407905.1 Bacteroidaceae bacterium
AATTCAATGTAGGTTCGATTGTTTTAAGGAAAAAGTGCGAGGTATGTTTAACCGCTACTTAGACGCTTGTTTACAAGCGACTAAGTGAGGGCGGTCCGCAGCACCCTTAAAACAATCGTAAACCGCAATGACAAGCAAGCCTCCGACCGAGTGAGTGCATTGTTGCCTCACGAGCAAAGGAAGCCCAGCGACAATTTCTTTAGGTGCAGGTTTTTTTGCTTACTTTTTTCCAAAAAAAAGTAAGTTATAAAATATAACGCGAAAGAGAGAATAGCCGCAGAAATATTCCGAGAAGGTGATAAATAGAATTATCTTGACCGCACCTTTTTGTTACCTAAATTTTTGATTGTCCGACCTTCTTTTTTGCACTGTTGGGGCGTACACAAATAATGAGCAGCAAGGCCTTGCCTTGCTGCTCATTATTTGTTCGATTGTAAAACAATTACTTTCTTTTCTTGCCTACATACTCGTCAGATACTGTGAGCTTCTTACGTCCCTTAGCGCGACGAGATGCCAATACGCGACGGCCGTTCTTTGTGGCCATTCTCTCACGGAAACCGTGTTTGTTCTTCCTCTTTCTGTTTGAGGGCTGAAATGTTCTTTTCATCGTTATATTTAATTTAATTGTTTGCTCAAAAGATAGTTTGCGCTTTCAGCCTGCAAAATTAGACTATTTTTTTGAACTGACAAAGTATTTGGCGGGTAATTTTATTCTATTGTGGGTAAAATGTTTTAAATCTCGGCAATTACCTCTACCTCGACAAGCACATTCTTGGGCAGTGTCTTTACTGCTACGCACGAGCGTGCGGGCTTGCTTGTGAAGTACTCGGCATATACGGCGTTGAACGCTGCAAAATCGCCCATATCACTGAGGAAACAGGTGGTCTTTACTACCTTCTCGAACGAGGTGCCTGCCTCGGCAAGGACGGCCGATAGGTTTTTCATTACCTGTGTGGCCTGCGCTGTAATGCCTTCGGCCTCGACGTTGCCCGATGCGGGGTTGATGGGTATCTGACCCGATGTGAACAACATATTTCCGCAGATGATGGCCTGTGAGTAGGGGCCGATAGCCTCGGGGGCTGCGCTTGTATAAACTTTTTTAATCATAGTGGTATTTTTTATTGGTTAATTTGTCTCTGTTTAAATAAAATCGCAAATTTTGTATCCCTCGGCCAATATGGATTTTTTAATCTCTTCAATCTGATTAAAGTCGCGTGTCTCCATATTTACGCGCAGGAAACAGCCGTTGATGGCCATCGAGGCGTTTGTACGCTCGTGGTGCACGCCGATGATGTTTCCGCCGTGCTTTGCTATTATGCGTGCGATGGTCAGCAATTGTCCGGGGCGGTCGTTGAGCTCGACGGTGAGCATATAGATGCGTCCCGAGGTCAGAAGGCCTCTCTTTATCACGCGGTCGAGGATGTTTACGTCGATGTTTCCACCCGATACCACGCACACTGCGTTCTTGCCCTCAATGGGTACTTTGTTGAACATTGCGGCGGCTACGGATACTGCGCCTGCACCCTCGGCAATGAGCTTCTGATGCTCCATCATCGAGAGGATGGCTGCTGCCACTTCGTCGTCGGTAACGGTTACTATGTCATCGACATATTTTCCGCACAGGTCGAATGTGTTCTCGCCCGGCTGCTTCACTGCGATGCCGTCGGCAATGGTGGATACGGCTCCCAGACGCTCAATCTTGTGGCAGCGAAGCGACTCGACCATACTGGGGGCACCGCTCGACTGTACGCCATAGACTTTTACTTTGGGGTTGAGCGATTTTATCGCGTAGGCTACGCCCGAGAGCAGGCCGCCGCCACCAACGGGGACAATCACTGCGTCAATATCCTGCATTTGGTTCAGAAGCTCAAGGCCTATTGTGCCTTGTCCGGCAATTACGTCAATGTCGTCGAAGGGGTGAATGAATGTGTAGCCAAACTCGTCGCGCATCTGCAGGGCACGCTGATAGGCGTCGTCATAAACTCCCTCGACCAAGCAAATTTCGGCGCCGTAGCCGCGTGTGGCCTCGACCTTTGAGATGGGGGCGCAGTCGGGCAGGCAGATGGTCGATTTTATGCCGTTCTTTGTGGCAGCAAGGGCAACGCCTTGTGCGTGGTTGCCGGCCGAGCAGGCAATTACTCCTTTGGCCTTCTCTTCGTCGGAGAGCTGCGAGATTTTGTAGTACGAACCGCGCACTTTGAACGAGCCTGTGAGCTGTAGATTCTCGGGCTTCAGATAGATGTTGGCCGCGCTGTTTATTTTGGGCGCGTTGATGAGGTCGGTGCGACGAATTACACCCTTTAGCACGTATGATGCGTGGTATATTTTGTCGAGTGTCAGCATAATGTTGTTTTTTTTGTCGGTTAATGTTTTTTTATGGTTGATTGCAAATGTACAACCATTTTTTTTTCTTTTTGCTCCAAAATGGGAAAATTATTGTGCCGTGGTTGTTTTTTTATTGCAGCAGGGGCAGAATGTCGCGCTCGAATATGCTGCGGTGTATTATGCGGTAGTGTGGATGGTGGGCCTTGCGGTACTCGGGGCTGTGGTGCATCACATAACGGCCGCGTGCGAGCATCGCGGCAATTGCTGCGGAGTCGGCCGAGAAGTTCTTTAGGGTGGGGCAGACGGCGCGCGCCTCTTTTGCTATCTTCGGCCACAGCTCCTGCCACTCGTCGGTGGCATTCTGTGTCGAGTATCGGGCGCTTGCCATAAAGGCGTCGGTGAGACGCTCGCTTGTGATGCGCCCGTCCTTTACGGCCGATAGATTGACGCGGATGAATTGTGCACGCCAGCCGCAGGGCTCGTAGTAGCTGCCGACGAGGCTGTCGGCGGTGGCAGTCTCGTGCTCGATGTATCGTTGCACGCTCTGGCGGTCGGTGAGCATATGGGCGACGCCGTAGTAGTCCTGAAAGCAACTTTTGTAAATATCTTGCAGTGTGGACGAGGGGTGGAGTGCGAGCATCGCCTCTATGGCCTCGCGGATGCTGCTGCTCTCGTCGGTGGGCTCGCTGTGGCAGCTGCCGAGGGTGAGTAGGGCTGTGATAATAAGAAGGGCTTTTTTCATCTCTCTTTTGTAAATATTTTTGCTAAGGTAATATATTATTTTCTAAAAAACTGTTTGTGTGCCTCTTATTGATGAAAAAAAGTTTGTGCACCGAGAAAAAACGGTGCACAAACGGGGTACCTAACTAACTACAAAATTTATATGCTTATATTGGTGCTTGATAAGAATGGTTTAAGATTGTAATTTATTTATTATTGCTGCTTGTTTTAATCGGCAAGCAGCGAGATTAGTGCTACTGTGCCTATTACTGCTGCGGCTGCTCCGACAATATCGCCGTTGCAATCGTGGCGGTGTACTACTACGGGGCGGTGTCTGTGATTGTGGTGGCAGTGGCCGGCAACGACGCGGGGTCTGTGGTGTACAACGGGGGGCTTGTGGCCGTGCTTATGGCCGTGGTTGCCCATTTTGTTTCCGTGCTTGTGGCCTCCGCCTTTTCCTACGTGTTTATCTTTGCCGCCGGGCTTGTTGTGCTTGTCGAAGCGGTTGCGCTTGTCGCTCTTGCCGAAGCTGCCATCTTTCTTCTTTTTATCGCCTCCTCTTTTGGAATCTACTTGTACGCGGCCCTCGCCTCTCTTCTCGCCCCGGCTCTGTGCCGAAATTTGTGCAGGCATAAGCAATGCGCCTATAATCACTGCAATAATCATCATCTTTTTCATAGTTGTAACTTTTAAGGGTTAAACTTTTTCTTTTGGTTTCTCTTGTTTGTCTGTGGCAAAGATAGGGGCATAAAAATCCCCCTGCAACGAAAAAATCCTAATCGTCGCAGGGGAAATTCCTAAACTCGGTGGGGATTTTCCTTGTCGAGCTATTTTCTGTGGCGGTGAATCTGTGGGGTGCGTATGCCGGGCTTAAGCTCGCCTCCTATATATATAATGTCGCTCTTGTGAGCAAGGATGAGCGCGCCTGCGCGGGCGTATGCACTGTTTTTGTCGATGAGGCTCCAGAGGCCGCTCTCGGTGTCGAACCTCATCAGGCGGGGGTTGAAGCGGTACCACTCCGAGGGTTGCAGCATATAATCGGCCTTGTCGATTAGGGCGTACGTGCCCGAGATTGCATCGGTGAAAATGTCGCGGTTGACGCCTCCGGCTGCGATAATCGTGCTGTTGTCCCGGAGTGTCATTGTGCCGCCCGAGAGGGTTATTGCCTCGCCCTCGATTGTAACGTCGGGCAGGGGGCTCCAGCGGCCCGTTGCATAGCTGTAGCAGAGGCCGTCGGTGTGCGTGGCGGCGCCGCCCGCGCTGTCGGCAGGGCAGAATCCTCCCCACACGTATAGTGCGCTGTTGCTTGCGGCGCACACGGGTTGCACTCGGGGACGCGAGGGCATCGGGGGAAGCTCGTGCCACCCCTCGGCGCTCTTTTCAAGGTCGAGCACGAATACTCTCTTCGAGGGCTTTCCGTCGGCGTTGCCGCCCACGATGTATAGCTTGCCGCAGGCCGCAGCGCCTGCGGTGTTATCCACTGTGCAGGGTAGCGGGGGGAGTTTCTCTATTTTACAAGCGTCGGCAAGGTCGATGCTTATTGCCTCGGCCGAGGCTCCCTCGCCGTTCATTCCTCCGACGATAATCCATCGACTGCCCGCCTGAATATTCGCTCCGTAGCCCGATGCCACGGGAAGATGGCCGACCTTCTGCCATTGCAGCGTGTCGCCCAACGAGGCTCGGTAGATGCCCTTGTAGTAGCGCTTGGCGCCACCCTCGGCTGCGGGTGTCTCGGGGAAATTGCAGCCGCCGGCAATATACAGACAATCGTCGTGTGTGGCAGCGTAGCAGGCCGAGACGCCCTGCTCGAATCCACTCTCAAAGGCAGGCATTGTGCCAATCTCCTTTAAAGCAGGCGCTTCGCCCTTTGAGCCGCCTGTGCAGCCCAAAAGCGAAGCGCTTATAAGTATCGAAAGAATCCTTTTCATTTACTCCATATTTACGGTTTTTGGACGCAGGGCAATAAACTGAATGAGCAGCGACAGTACTGTTACGCCGCCAAGCAGGGCAAAGCCCTCGCCAAGCGACAGACTGCCAAGCGCCGTTGTTATTGCGGCACCGCCCAGCACGCCCGACATATTTATAAAGCCGTAGGCCGTTGCACGTTGGCGCGAGGGGATAAACTGACACAGGATGGGCATATTATTCGTGTCGAAGAATCCGTATCCGATGCCGAAGCACAGGATGGCAAATATAACAGCAATCAAGCTGTCGCCGAGGCCCATAAACACCAGCGAGGGGACGATGAGTGCAAGACCTATGCAGCTTGTATATACGCGCCCGCGTACATTCGTCTGCACCCATTTGTCCGAGAGGCGGCCGCCAATCATCGCACCAATGAACGATGCTCCCGCAAGGCTTATCACGGCAATGGGGCCTGCGTAGTCCATAGCCTTTCCAATCTCCATACCCCAACTATTGCTTATCACATTTGCAAGAAGCTCGGGCAGCCAATTCTTTGTGGCCCATCCGGGCATACTGAGCGTGGTAAAGACGAACAGCACTGCCCAAAAGGCCATATTACTGAGTACAAGAGAGATACTCTTAAGTACACTCGGCTGATTGGGGTCTTTGACACTCTTGGCGCTTTTCTCGCGTCCCGGGTCGCTTATAAAGAGTATAAGCACCACCGAGTAAATCATTCCCACAAGACCGCACAGCAAGAACACCGTGTGCCAATTGAGCAGACCCGAGAAGATTGAGCCGAAGCCTCCGGCAATCTGTCCCAAATAAAGTCCCGTCATATGTATTCCGATGGCCATCGAACGGGTTTTTCCGCTGTGAATGTCGGCAATGAGCGACAGAGCCGCGGGGATATAAAGTGCCTCGCTGAAGCCCATCACGGCACGCAGAATATACAGCTGAACGTATGTATCGACGTAACCCATAAGGAACGTAACGGCCGACCACACAAAAAGGCTGCCGACGATAAGATTCTTACGGTTCAGACGGTCGGCAATTGCACCCGAGACGGGGCTCATCAGACCATAAATCCACATAAAGGCTGCCATAAGCGCACCCCAGCCCCACGGGCCCGTGTAGCTTGTGGCCACCTCGACAATATCCTCGGACATTGCGAAGCGCATTGTCGAGAGCATCTGCCTGTCCATATAGTTAAGGAAGGCAACACCCGAGAGCAGAATCACTACTAACCACGGGTACCATTTTTTTTCTGTTATCTTGCTCATTTTTTTGTTCTTATTTCTTGTTTGTTAATATGTTGCACAGGTCGAAGCTCTTTATGAGCATACGGGGAATGTGGAACGGCCCTTTGAATATGTTACCCTTTGCAGGCTGGGCCACCGTGCCGTCGCGATGCAGATAGCCGTACCACTCGCCACACTCTTCGTCGGGGAAGTGAGCGTATGTCCACTCGCTTATCTGCTTGTGCCATATAAGATACTTATCGTCGCCCGTCGCCTCGTAGGCATAGAGTGTGGCGATGATGGCCTCGGTCTGCGGCCACCAGAATTTCATATCCTGCGAGTAGTCTTGCGGGGGCAGACCACGGCAGTCGCGGAAATTGATAATGCCGCCATACTGCTTGTCCCAGCCCCACTCCCACGACCAATCGAGGATGGTGAGTGCCTGAGCGGTGAGCTCTTTGTCCCAACCGCGATTTTTAGCCTCTTCCAGAAGGAACCACGCTGTCTCGATGCAGTGTCCGGGGTTGATTACGCGACCGTTGCACGTGTCGATAAATTCGCCGTTGGGGCCCACCATTTCGAGCAGGGCCTTAAATTCGGGCTTCATAAAGTCCTTGAGCGAGGCTATCGACTCGTTAATCTGCCGGTCGAGCACGGGGTCTTTTATTACCTCGCGTATGCGCGATGCGGTGTTTATGAGTATCATCACCAGCGAGTGTCCCTTTGCTTGCAGCGTTTCGAGGTATTTGGGCTCCATATATCCGGGGGTTGCCACAAAATGACGAATATCCTTGAAAAGCTTCAGAGCCTTGTGGGCGTAGGCGGCGTCGCCCGAGGCCTTTGCATACTCGGCCATTGCGATGGCTGCAAAGCTCTCCGAAAAGACGTAGCGGCGTTTGCGCAGGGGGGTACCGTCAGCCTTAACCTCGAAATACATACGGCCGTCGGTGTCGAAGCAGTGTGCCTCGATAAAATCTATTGTGCTTTTTGCGGCTGCCAGCCACTCGGGGTTTTTCTCGACTGTGTTATAGGCGAAACTGCACACAAAGGCGAATCGGCCCTGAAACCACACCGATTTTGTGCTGTCGATGAGCGAGCCGTCGCGGTCGAGGCAGGTGTAAACGCCGCCGTTCACGCGGTCGAGGCCGTTTTTCAGCCAAAAGGGCATAATGTTCTCGGTAAGGTCGAGGCGGTATTTGTCGGCCCATTCGGTAAGATATTTTTTCCAATCCATAGTCTGTCTGTTGTTTGTTGTTAATATTTTTATGCCGGCCTTTAATAAAAGTCTCTGAGCGCAGCCACACAGTCGTTTGTGCTTCGCTGCGCTCAGAGGTATTATCGGGGCCTTTTGCTCATAAAATTCTGCTGTGATTAGAATTTGTTGCAACGCTCAAAGAAATTGATGGCTTCGAGCTCTTTGCGCATAGCAGCCTCTTCGTCGTCGGTCATATTGCGGAAGGGGGTGCGGTTCTTTCCGAGGTCGAGGCCAATGAGCTTCATAATTCTCTTTCCGCCCACAATATTGCCGCGATAGTGGCAAATTACGTTTATTACCTCTTGCGAGAAATTCTGAAGCTCGCGTGCCTTCTCAAGGTCGCCTGCGTTCCACGCGTCGATAATGCCCACAAGGTTGCATCCGTTGTAGTTTGTTGTTCCGCCTATGCCGCCCTGAGCACCGCCCATTGCAAGGCAGGGGAGGATGGTCTCGTCTTGTCCGTGGAGCATATCAAATTTTCCGTTCTTGTACAGACGGCACTGATTATACTCGTACATACTCTCGAATGTATATTTTATACCGGCAAAATTGGGGATACGGCCGTCAACAGCCTGCAAAAACTCGACCATCGAGAGGTACGCGCCGTTGAACGCGGGAATATGGTAAAAATAGAAAGGAAGCTCGGGAGCGGCCGATGCAATCTCTTCGCAGTACTTTACAAGCTCCTCGACGCGGCCCACTTTGGGGAAGGGAGGCGCCATTGCTCCGATGCCAAAGACACCCAGCTTCTGTGCGTGCTCGGCCATACGACGGCTCGACTTTACGCAGGTGCTGCCCACGTGTACTATAATCTTAAAGTCTTTGGGAGCGGCGGCCACCCAAGCCTCGGTGAGCTTTATTCTCTCCTCCTCGGTGAGCATATAACCCTCGCCCGACGAACCGTTGATAAATACGCCTTTCAAGCCATTCTTTGCCAACATCTGTGCGTATGCGGGAATGGGCTCGTAGTTTACTTCGCCATTCTCGTAGAAGGGTGTGAACGGCGCATTGATAAGACCGATAATCTTTTCCATAATTCTGTGTTATTTAGAGTTTTTAATGTTTTTCCTTTTGGCAGTAGGTGGGTACACACTGAACCTCATTTTGCCGAGTGAGCAAAATGATAGCAAAAAAAATAAAAAAAAATGTAATAAACAAATTTGCGGGGATTGTTATTGGGCGGGTATAAAAAAAAGAGGCCGCGGCCTCTTTTTTTGCTATTTTAGGAAATAATCGACGGTTGTTACCACGCGTATCTTTTTCAGCTGCGGGGTGTTGGCATCGCTGCTTATGCTGAATTGCCCTTGATTGGCCTGTCGGATGCCTCCGAGCGTGCTCTTTGAGTCGTCGGCGAATTTCTGGGCCACGGCGCGGGCGTTGCGTGTGGCCTCTTCAATCATCTGTGGCTTAATGTCGTTGAGCAGTGTAAATTCAAACTCGGTCGAGTAGCGATAATCTTGCCCGATGGCAATGCCTTGTTTCATTAGTCGGGCCATACTGTTCATTAGCTGTAACACTTTATCGACTTGTGGAGAGATTACGGTAACCACCGACTCGGCCTGATAGCGGTATTTTATGTTGTCGGGGGTGTAGGATTGTGCCTCGCGGTCGGTTACCTTCGGGGCCGAGAGGATTATTTCGTCGCCCGATATTCCATTTTCGTTAAGAAAGGCGAGGATTGTGTTCTTGTTCTTCTCGACGCTGTTATAGAGCTCGTCGAGGTTGTTGCTGACGCAGTTGTAGGGTAGCGGCCACACTACTTTATTGGCTTTTACCTCGCGCTCGGCAAGCCCTTTGACGGTTACGTAGCGGTCTTTGTCGGCCATCTTTTCTATGCTGTCGCCTACGCAGTTTCCAAGCACGCATAGTCCTATCATTATGCAGATTCCGATGCCCGAGAGGCCCGATAGCTCAAATTCAAATTTTTTCATTGTTCTGTTCTTTTTAAGTATGTTAGTGCTTTAGCGCAAATGTAACTAAAAAACATTTTCTTGGTGCAAAAAAGGGTGAAAATTGTTATAAATATTGTGCCGATAAAAAAAGTGCTATTACTATATTTCACCTATTAGGGTTTGGGCGGATGAGGGCTGCGTTTTGTCGATTTGGGCGAGAGAAGATAATTCATAAAAAGCCTCGGCGCAATTTTGCGTCGAGGCACGGAGCGTATCTCCTATGGTCTGCCAGAACCTCCGTTTGTTTGCAAATATATCATTTCCCTTTGAAGAAATCGCACCAATAGGAATTTTCTTTGTCGGAAATTTCTTTTTCTTAGGTGGTTAGGTTGTGGGGATAGTCAGTAAAGAGATTATAGATTTTCACTTTATCAAAAGTAAACAGGTGTTCTCCTACGGTCTCTTTATTATCCACCCAATAGATAACATCACTCCTGCGGTTCTTGTAAAAACGCATAGTTAATTCCTACTGAAGAATTTTGAATATACAGATTCCCAATCTTTAATAATCATAGACTCGTTAAAAGGAACATTCCTCACCTCGTCCAGCCTTATTGCCGT
>JAFQVS010000071.1 GCA_017407905.1 Bacteroidaceae bacterium
AATTGCAAATTTACTTAAAAATCGTAATAATAAGCCCTTAGCAGGCAAATTATTACGATTGGGGAGCACAATTAGATTTGAATTATTCTAGTTCTGCAAGAAAATCTGCTATCAAGGGTCGAAACTTTACCTTGATACTTGTCTTAGGCTCAAGGTTTTGTTTTTTTGTTTGGGTTATCCTTTGGCTGCTCTTGCTTGTCCTTGATGGACTTGGCTTTGCTTTCTTGTTCCTTTGCCGCTTGCTCTTTCAATCGTGTTTGCTCAGCGAGAGCTGCTTGTTTGCGTACAGCCTCTTCGTAGGTCTCCACATCCTCACGCATCTGCTCGATTACTTCGGTGTTACAGTTAGGTTCAAAGATGTCCTCCAAAGTGGCTATCTGCTCTGCCGAAGCATCGCCTTTCATCTTGATGTAGCGGTATTTGAGAGAGTTACCCAATTTCCATGCAACCCGAATAACCGTTTAATTCTAAGATAATTGCAAATTCTGCGATTTTTTAATTAAAAAACACGAACAAATTAGCGAGGCATATAAAGTTTGATTTAATATTTATCACAGCAGGTGCAGCCTATGTTTGCCGAATGGGCAAATTACTGAAAAAACTGTTTGCAAAGCCAAAATCACATTAACGGTGGCGCGCTAATTTAGGCCTAACCACTATTGCTAACGCTTGATTGATTTTATGTAATCACCCTTATAGGCTGTTTAAATTTCTAAAAATATTTTTTTGTATTTTGAAAGCCGTTCTTTCGTTTTTTTTATGTTCAAAAATGAGTGCTTTCTTCTTCTTTTTTTTTGGGGGGGCGTAGCCCGCTACACGCTCTACAAAAAATGATAAGGAGATTCTTTTTTTGACCAACGAAGAGCTTGGCTATATAAATTTAAGCAGTTTCTTAATTCTTAAAAAAAATTAAACAAAAATGTTTTTTTTATAAAAATATTCTGAATATAAAAAATATAACTATCTTCGCGGCGATAAATATTAAAAAACAAGAATATACTTTATATGTATTTACCGACGAGACATATATTTTCAATGGAGAACAGCGATGTAGCTGTGTCTCACGACGTGTCGGTAATATGTGATACCGCACCTCCTTCGGTATTCAATCTGTTGGCTTTCAATGTGTTGCGTGGTTTGTTCCGCGTGAATGTGTTTTTTTGTTTTGCTGTGCCTTTTGGTGCGGCTTTTTTTTTCTGTTTACTTTTGAGTGTTAAAAGAATATAATAATACAAATTGTTAAAATTAACTAATTTACTAAACAACTAAAATTGATATTTATGAAGAGAAAATTATTAAACCTGTTAGCTTCGACACTTGTACTTTGCTTTGCTGTGGCTTGTTCATCTGACGATAATACAGTATTAAACAAACAGAATGACAAGGCTCTTGCTGCTCTCCTGCAAAATATGGAGATGTATGGAAAAAAGTCAACTAAAGCTACTGCAAAATGCAATGATAAAAATTGGAAGCGCCCCAATAGCTGGGGTAAGGATGACCCTTGCGGCCCTAATATGAACGACAAAGACTACGATTGGAAGAATTGCGACGACGATGAATTAGAAGATGGCTGGGAAGAGCAATTTATGGGTACAACTGATAACAGTCTTGAGAGAGCCTACTTCTTTATCCGTCTCGATGGCGAGGCTGTTACCGAACACGGTTTATTAAACTCAAGACTATACTATCCGCAAGATGCCGACGGCTCATCGCACTATGGCGAGATGAACCGTGGCGTTATTGAGACTAACCTTAGCAACACCTCGATAGACCCTGCCAAATGGAATTACTATAATAAAGGTGTTACAAAGTACATTTATAGCAGCAACGGCAGCGCAACAGAGGAGATTATAATCGAGGCCCCCGATATTACAAAATGGTCAATAGGCGGCGAGCCCATAGATACAACAAAGTATCACGTTATTTGGTACATTGTAAAGTTGCAGAGCGACGGTTGGCACGTAGATGGCATCCTTACAACAAAAGATGTTACCGAGCTTCCAGATGATGAGATAGACGAGGAACTTGAAGATACAAAAGTAGAGCCCATCCCCGACGGCGGCAATGACAACGGTGGCGGTGATAATGGCAACGACAATGAGGTAGGCGAGGGTGAAGTGGAGTTTGACATCCATCAGCAGGAGCACCAAAATTGGAACGAGATAAAGACAACCGTACATCTAAGGGATACAGTAAACGTGCGTATCTTACTACCCATTGAGCAGCAGTATATTGCCGTTGCCGATGACTTTGATATTCGCGTCGGAGATACTTGGGGTTATATCTTTAAAGATGAGCCCGTAGAGGAGATAACCGAAAAGATTAAGGTTGAATACAAGATAGGCCACTTGAATTTCGAGACGTATGTCTATGTTACACACAAGGCTAAAGGCATAGAGATTCTTATCGAGGGTAGTACCTGCGCCGAGGCACTGAAACTCGCTCGTGAAATATACGACGATGGAATCACTTTCGAGATACACAGCTACATTTACCCGAATGTCGCACCCGAAACAATCTGGAGCTGGTTACAAAATGTCGAGTGTGCACAGACCTCGCTTAGTGGTTGGCCCAAGAGCGGCGATTGCTGTACTTATACCCACGGACAGACAACATCGGCATATTTCCCGCACGAAGATATAGATTATAGTAAACGACCTGAATGACAGGCTAAGGTAAGCCTTGTAAGTTATAAGACAACTCTTGTCTTATAACTTACAAGCATAAATAATGCAACGCACAAGTTGACGACAAAATAAAAATAGAATGGAACAAACATACACGTTTTACGAACTTGGATACCTCGAATATTTATGGTACTTTGTATATTCGTTGTACTACGAGTTTTTAGAATACCCACTGATGATAAGATTGTGCTCGGTGATACTAATCGGCCTCATTCTGATTATTCCAACAACCGTATTGCTGTTTTTTATACGCAATCAGCTGATTATTAGGAAAAAGAATAAGTTGAAAAGAGTGCGTGAAAGGTATTCGGGCGTGTTTCGCGAGATACTCAAGAATCCCAATAATCTTAGCGAGGATATTGTACGTGAAGAAATACTCAATTGTCGCAGTAAAAAATCATCGTCAAAATTTTCGAGCAGCGAGCTGGAGCTTATTTCAAAACTTCTTGCCGAGAAGGTGCAGGATTATAACGAGCGCCGCCTGAACCGTCATAATTACCAGCAGATACTATACGTGCTTAACATTGCCGGATGGCTTGAGGATAGAATAGAGAAGGGGAGTGTAACAACCTGCATACGCAGTTTCCAGACAGCGCAGATTCTCGACTGTACATTGCGAGGCTCCGTTGCGACACGTTTTGCCTATCATCGAAACAAAGAGCTGCGAAGCGTAGCTCGTTCGACATACACACTGACCAATCGTGAGGACCCGTTCCGATATATGGAACCCGATACCGACTTTTTATATCACGACAGCGATGGCCCCGCCATTCACGATATGCTTTTGTATCGTCGCGACAACAATATGCTGATGCCAAACTTTATTGATTGGATAAAACTCGACCAGCCCACAAATAAATTCCGCCTCTTCACCATTGATGAAATAGCATTTTTCAACAATACAGAGTTGAGCGACGAATTATATGATTATATGCTAAAGACTAATGATACTCAGGTTAAAGGGCGTGCCATACGTGCTCTTGGAAAGATGGGATATACAAAAATGGAGGACGAAATTTGTGCGATGTTTGCTAACTCGGCAGGATATATGCGTGCCTCCATTATAGTTGCGTTACGTGATTTGGGGCTTCGTGGTACTAAAATTGTAAATTTCTTTAAAGAGGCATATACGCTTGCACGTCGCGAGAAGGTGATGATGACTATCCTTGATGCTCTCTATTGCTGTGGAGAGGAGGGACGAGCTGTATTCTATGCGCTTGAAAGTACCGCTTTAGAAAAGGATAAACTCCGTTTTGAACATATTAAGAACACATTGACAAACGATAGAGCATACGAGAGATGAATAATTGGCTATTTACATTCTTCAACTATTTTATGATATTATATAGCGGTGGGCTTATATTATCCTACCTGCTTATGACTATTGTATCCTTTGTACAGATACGCAAGAGGAAAAAATACTATTCGGCCGAGTACATTAAGCGAATATTGCTTAATTCGCCTCATACTCCGGGAATATCAATCGTAGCTCCGGCATATAATGAAGAGACCACCGTGGTCGATAATGTAAACTCGCTTCTTGGAATGGACTATCCCAAATTCGAGGTTATTATTGTTAATGATGGCTCAAAGGATAAAACATTAGAGAAACTGATTGAAAATTTCGACCTTATCGAGGTTCCATATAACTACATCGAGTATATTAAAACAAAGCCCTATAAGCGTCTGTTTAAAAGCACCAACGAGAAATATAAGCGCCTTGTTGTCGTGGATAAAGCGAATGGCGGAACAAAGGCCGATGCCTCGAACGCCGGAATAAATGTTGCACAGTATCCCTATTTTGTGTGTACCGACGTCGATTGTGTGCTTAATCCTCAAGGACTTTACTATCTTATTTGGGATGTACTCTCTTCGGACAAGCGCGTCATTGCAGTAAGTGCCACTATGCGTATGGCCAATGCTTGTACAATGAAAGATGGACGACTGAGCGAGGTGCGCCCGCCGATGTCAATTCTGCCGATGTTTCAGGAGTTGGAGTATATGCGTTCGTTCCTCATTGGAAAAACGTGGTGGGCTGCCATCGGAGGAATGCCCAACGTCTCGGGTGGCTTCGGACTTTTTGATACTGAGATTGCTATACGTGTAGGGGGGTATCACGGTCTGTCGATGGCCGAGGATATGGATATGATAGCCCGTATGACATCTTATATGTATCACTCAAAGACACCGTACAAGGTAACTCAGGTTCCACAAACAGTGTGTTGGACAGAAGGGCCGACAACATTTACTATTTTTAACCGTCAACGTACACGTTGGGGACGCGGGCTGTTCCAATTCTTCCACTTGTATTGGGATATTGTGTTTAACCATAAATATGGTGTCTATGGTATGGTTACGTTGCCCTACCTATTTATATTTGAATTTCTTGGCCCTATAATAGAGCTTGTCGGATTTTTTGTCCTTTTCTTCCTTATTGTATCGGGTGCTGTGAATTGGACTACATTCTGGCTTCTGCTTTTTACTGTGTATATGTTTATGCAATTTGTGAATACAATGTGTATAAATTACGACAATTATGTGGGGTGTGTATATGTTAAACGCCGTTGGTATGCGTGGTTGGCCATACCATCGCTCCTCGAGGCTTTTATATATCACCCTTTGACTGTAATTTTTGCTCTGAAAGGATATTATAGCTATTTGACATCGCGCGATTTCAAATGGGGCGAGATGAAGCGTAAAGGCTTCAAAAAAGAGGGCACCTCGTATATTGATAACGAACAGAAACAGTTGGGTGATGAACTAAAATCATCGCCCGAACAGGAAAAATAAATAAAAAAATGAGTGGATTGACAAACAAAATATTCAGTATATTCTTGGTATTCTTCTTGTTTGCTGCTATACCGACTATGGCGGATAGGAATACAGGAATAACCTTGCCCGTAGAGTACTACGATAAGGTACAAGAATTATTTGGCGAGGAACAATGGCAGAGTGGAAAGAAAATACTTGACGCCGGCCTTAAGCGTTACCCCGACGACAGCAACCTCAATGCTCTTGCCGGAAAATATTGGCTGCACGAAGAAGATTACGACAAGGCTCGTTTCTATCTTGTGAAAGCTGTCAATGCCAACTATAACAACGTCGAGGCAAAGCAGATGCTTGTAACCGTAGAGGATGTAACGGGTAACTATTCGTCGGCTATATGTTATATAAACGAGCTACTTGAGGTGAACCCTTATTGGGAGGGCTTGTGGCGTAAAAAGATTGAATTATACAAGAAACAGGGTAATACAAGAGAGGCTACCCGTCTTTTTAAACGTCTGCAACAAATTTATCCCAACAACGACCAGATAAAAGACGCCTACTATTACGAGCTCGAAGTGGAATATGAAAAGCAGAAGCGGGAAGGGAATCTTGTTGCGGTTGGTAACACACTGCGCGAGCTGGTGAGCATCGACCCCAAGAATATTGACTATCAATTGGCACTCATCAACCACTATTATAATGCCCATCTTATGGAAAAAGCCATAGAGCAGGCATCGGTAGCGCTTGCCGAGAATCCGGGAAACATAACCCTGTTACGCAAGAAAGTGGGAATCCTGAATGAGAATGGTCAGCTATCACTTGCAATGGCCCGTGTGCAGTACTTTATAAATAGCGGCTACAATACACCCGAGGCGCGCGCACTATACAACGAACTTTTGTTAGAGACCGCAAAGCAGGGACACAATAATGAACCTTATACCATATACGGTAAAATATTTGAAAAAGACAAGAACAATCGCGAGGCGCTCGACTTTCTATTAAAAACAGCCGTTATGCGCGGATACCATCAGGATGCAATATATTATCTCAAAGAGGCCAAGCGCATCTATGGTATCAACAACAAGAAGATACGATATATGGAGTATGAGCTTTACCGCTCTATGGGCAATGATAAACAGGCGATAAGCATACTCTCGAAACTGCACGAGGATTTTCCCGACGATTATGACATTGCCTTCTCGCTATGCACGCAGAAACTCGCATTAGCCGAGACGCTCGCCAACAACGGTGCTTATAGCGAGGCTATCCCCGAACTGAAATATGTGGTGGGTGCTGCCGTGGATGTCGAGCTCACCGGCGCTGCGCTCAATAAACTGTACAGTTGTTATATAGCAACAAATAAATATGAAGAGGCCTACGACACATATACCTACATAAAACCAATGCTCACAAAAAACGAGAGTATGCAAAAAGAGGCCGAGCTGCTCTACGGGCTTGGACGCAAAGAGGATGCCCTGCAAATATACACCGACGCAATAGCAAACAGCACCGATACGATAGAACGTAAATTCTACATAAACGGGTACGAGGAGCTCGCTGTTCCATACATAAAGGACAAAATGGAAAAAGGAGAGTATGGCAAGGCCTATTCTGCCACGGTGCAGTTGTTGGACTATCTCCCCAGCAATTACCTCGGACTGCTTTATGCCGTGAATATCGCGGGGCAGATGAACGACGATGTGAGTTTCGACAAATACACGGCATTGGGACGCGAGGCTTATCCCAACGACCCGTATTTTATGATAAAGCAGGCTGCCATATACAATCGCGATGGAGACAGCGAAAAGTCAGTGGCTCTGCTTCGCGGCAATATAGATAATTTTACAGGTAATGTTGATTATATAAATGCCTATTCGGGCAGCTGCGAGATGTTGGCTCTTGCCCGGGCAAAGGATGACAAACACGCCGAGGCCATCCAAACAATTGACGATGCCCTGCGTTACAATCCCAATGGCAAAAGCCTGCTCTACACAAAAGGGGTTATCTATGAACTGAACCATCAGTACGACTCGGCATTTCATTATCAGAAATACTATGAGCCGTCGCCTCTCGAACTTAACGAGTATATGGCTAAGCTAAAAGGACTGCGTTACCGCTCGAATAAGAATCGTGTCGATTATGAATATATGCAGGCACGCTTCAGCGAGCAGGATGTAATTACGAGTGTGGCCAGCATAGGATACGAGAGAGTGGGACGCCGCAACATCTACTCGGCGCGTCTCAACTACTCGGGACGCAACGGTTCACTCTTTTGGAACGACGAGCAAGAGGCATCCGATACTGACGACGGCGGCACAGGCTATCAATTGCTCTTAGGCTTTACACGCGAGTTTAACAGTAAGTGGACAGGAAACGTCTCCATTGGTGCCGGTTGCAGCTATTTTCCAAAGTTTATAGCCAACGTAGGCGCGACACGCTATCTGAAGAACGATTGGTACATTGATGCAGGCCTCGGCTATCGTCGTCTTATGGGCGATAAGAATCTGTGCAGTTTCAATGCAGCCGCCAACAAGGTGCTTGAACCTTTCACCCTGACAGCGGGCGGAGCACTTGTAATGTACGATTCGGAGCTCTTTTTTAATGTGCAGGCCAAGGCTAAATATGCCCCCATAGACGACGGACGTACCTCGGTAACAGCAGCCGCAGGCGTCGGTACCGCCCCCGAGCTGAACATTATAGACCTTTACTCTATATCAAGCTCATTCTCGCATATGAACACATACGTGAGCCTCGGAGGGCAATATCTCATCACTCCCAACCTCTCTTTGGGGCTTCTTGGAATATGGAACACGCTTTACGACCAAAAGCATCTGAGCGACGGTGCGGTTGCAACACAATACAGAAACTTATATAATGGATATGTGCAGATTTTCATCTCTTTCTAAATATTTCCTTTGGGTAACGTTCCTTATGTCGCTTACCATTGCAAGCATAAGCTGTACACGAAAGAGTGCAGAATATGTTGGCGAGGGTGAGGTGTACATAATCTGCCCCGAGGATTATGATAGCAAGAAAGACTTGAAGTGGTCGGAGTATCTGTTCAACCATCTGAGGCATCGGGGAGGGGACGATAATGCTCCTGTCTTCTACGATATAATGGACATTGCCGACAGTAGAATAGTGAAGGTGCATTTAGACGAAAATGCAGAATTCGACTTTAATGTAAAAAATGATGATAATACAATCACCCTTGTTGCGCGCAACGAGTGTACTATGCTGTGGCTGTTGCATCAATATATGCGTATGATAGGTGATGTAGATGAGCGCTTTCCGAATAAAGACCTGCCCGCTGCCATAATCTCGTTCAATGATACGGTAGGCTGTTTTCCATTCAAATATCGCGACGTATATTCTCCAACCAATCGCGACGAAGATATTCGCGGAGTGTTGGGATTGAACAATATTGACACTGATTGGGGAATATGGGGACATAACATCTCCCTTACATTGCCCGAGAACCCCGACCGAAACGTATTTGCCTACTACGAGGGGAAGCGTGTCGCCTCGCAATTCTGTTTCAGCTCAGACAAATTATATAACTATATATGTGATTATATTAAGGATAATTGCGGCAGCGGAGAGAATGTCTCATATAACTTTGCCATAATACCCAATGATAACAAAATAGCCTGTCTGTGCGGACATTGTCAAGGCGTAGGAAACAGCGAGGGTAACGCCACGCCGGCTGTTACCAAGATGATACGAAAGCTCGCGACACGTTTCCCGCATCACACATTTTTTACTTCGGCCTACCACACAACCTATAAACCCTGCAAGAACGACCTGCCGTCGAATGCCGGAGTTATTGTCAGCGCCATAGAGTGGCAGCCGGGCAAAGAGCTTAAGGGAAAGAATGTTACGGCATTTGAACAGACAATTAAGGAGTGGAGCGAAAAGACACTATTTATCTCTGGAAAAATCTAAGGAATGAGGGAAAATAATGATGGCGGCACTGGTGTTCAATGACTTATGAGGACTTATGATGAAAGCCTCTCCGATGCAAAAGTGCAAGGAAATGAAAGGTAATGAGGGCGAACGGTTTCTTATCCATTACCTGATAACGAGGTAAAGTTATAGGTCGTTGGAGTTTATTTCTACTCTCTGCTACATTCTGCATAACAGTGTACAACTCGCTGATAACTAATTTTGTAACCAAAAAAGAATTGGATTATGCGAAGTACATTTAAGGTGCTGTTCTACGTGAACGGAAG